>JACPHL010000058.1:6302-11204 GCA_016188625.1 Candidatus Rokuibacteriota bacterium
CGCGCAGCCCGTCCCCGAGCAGGTTGAACCCGAGCACGGAGAGCATGATCGCCGCGCCCGGGAAGAAGAAGGCCCACCAGGCCCCGCTGGTGAAGTACTTGTACGAGTCGGCCAGCATGGCCCCCCACTCCGGCATCGGGGGCTGGGCCCCCAGGCCCAGGAACCCCAGGGCCGCCGCCTCCAGGACCGCGAAGGCGACCCCGAGCGTCGCCTGCACGATCAGGGGCGGGAGGGTGTTCGGGAAGATGTGCCGGAAGAGGATCCGGAGGTCGCTCCCGCCCAGGGCCCGGGCGTTGGTGACGAACTCCTGCTCCCGGAGCGCCAGCACGGTACTGCGCCCGAGCCGCGCGTAGAGGGGGATCGAGACCACGCTGATGGCGAAGAGCGAGTTGCGAAGGCCGGGGCCGATCATGGCCACGATAGCGATGGCCAGGAGGGTCGCCGGGAAGGCCAGCAGGATGTCCATGGAGAACATGATCACGAGGTCCACCCGCCGGCCCGCGTACCCCGCGATGAGGCCGAGCGCCGAGCCGGCGACGGCGGCCACCGCGACCGCGCTGATCCCGAGCCCGAGGGAGACGCGGGCGCCGTGGAGGACCCGGACCAGGACATCGCGCCCCAGGGTGTCGGTCCCGAACGGGTGCCCCAAGCTCGGCGGCCGGAGCCGGAGTGCGAGGTCGGCGTCGGTCCGGGGGTCGTAGGGGTGCAGGGCCGGCGGGAGGAGCGCCATCAGGACGAAGGCCGAGACGATCCCGAGCCCGACCCGCGCCACCGGGCTCGCCAGGAGGCGCCCCCACGCGGCCGCGGCGAGGCCCGGCCCGCGGCGCCCCGGCGCCCGCGCCCCGGTCCCCTCCCCCGCGCGCATCACTCGTACTTCACGCGCGGGTCCGCCGCGGCGTAGAGCAGGTCCGTCGCCAGGTTCACGGTCACGAAGATCACGGCGATGAACAGGCTCGCGCCCTGCACGATGGCGTAGTCACGCGCCTCGATGGCCTCGTAGACCCAGAGCCCGATCCCGGGCCACGAGAAGATCGTCTCGGTCAGGATCGCGCCGGCCAGGAGGTGCCCCACCTGGAGCCCGATGACGGTCAGGACGGGCAGGAGGGCGTTCCGGAGGGCGTGGCGCAGGACGACCGCGGCCTGGGGGAGCCCCTTGGCCTCCGCGGTCCGGATGTAGTCCTGCGAGAGCGCCTCCAGGATGCTCGCCCGGGTCATCCGCGCGATCACGGCCAGCGGGATCGTGGCGAGGGTCACGGCCGGTAGGACGAGGTGCCTCAGGGCGTCCCCCGCGATCGCCCACCGCCCCTGGAGCGCCGCGTCGAGGAGCACGAAGTGGGTCCACGGCTCGAGGGCGGCGTCGGTGCCCAGCCGGAAGCCGGTGGGGAACCACCGGAGCTGGACGCCGAAGACCCAGGCCAGCATCAGGCCGAGCCAGAAGATCGGCATGGAGACGCCGACCAGCGCCCACACCCGGGCCAGGCCGTCCACGACGGAGTTCCGCCACACGGCGGAGACGATCCCGACGGGGATGCCCAGGAGCAGCGCGAGCGCGATCGCCGCCGTCCCCAGCTCCACCGTGGCGGGGAAGCGCCGGAGCAGGTCGGCGAGGACCGGGTCGCCCCGGACGATGGAGGTCCCCAGGTCTCCCCGGAGGAGCCGCCCGACGTAGAGGAGGTACTGCTCGTGGATCGGCCGGTCCAGGCCGAGCTGCCGGCGGACCTCGGCCACCTTCTCCGGCGTGGCCCGCTCCCCCAGCATGGTCACGGCCGGGTCGCCGGGGATCAGGTGGATGAAGCCGAAGACGAGGGCCGAGACCCCGACGAGGACGGGGATGACGGTCAGGCCCCGCCGGAGGGCGTACCGCCTCACCAGGACCCCCGGGGCCGGGCGTCCCCGGCGCTACTGGACCTCGACCGTGTGGAACCGCTCGTCGTCGACCGGGTTCGTCACGTAGCCCTTCACCTTCTTGGAGAAGGCGAGCGGCGGCTCGTTGTTGGCGATGAAGATCCGGGCCACGTCGGCGTGGATCATCTCCTCGGCCTGGCGGTAGAGCTTGGCCCGCTCGGCCTGGTTGGTGAGCGTGGCGGCCCGCAGGAGCAGGTCAGCCAGTGGCTTGCTGGCGTAGAAACCCTCGCGCGACACGCCCGGGTTACAGAAGAAGTAGCAGAGGAAGTTGTCAGGGTCGCCGTTGTCGCCGGTCCAGCCGAGCATGTAGAGGGGGAGCTGCCCGTTCTTCCGCTTGTCGAGGTAGACGGCCCACTCCACGGTCTGGAGCCGGGCCTTGATCCCGACCTTGGCCAGGTCCGCAGCGATCGCCTCGCCGATCTCCTTCGGGTTCGGGAAGTACGGCCGCGAGCGCGACATGTACCAGAAGACCAGCGGCTCCCGCTTGCCGTCCTCCCAGGTGATCTCGGAGAGCCCCCCGGGGAGGCCCGCCTGCCGCAGGAGCTCCCTCGCCTTCTCGGGGCTGTACTCGAAGTCCTTGAGCTCCTTGTTGTACCCCCAGAGGGGCGGCGGCTGGAACTGCGTCGCCACGAGCCCGCTCCCGCCATAGAGCGCGTCCACGATCGCCTTCTTGTTGATGGCGTGGGCAATGGCCTGCCGCACCCGCTTGTCCTGAAACTCCTTCACCTTGTAGTTGAACGCGACGTAACCCGTCGTGTTCGTCGGCCGGCGCAGGATGTACAGGTTCGGGTCGGCCTCGATGCCCTTGACGTCGTCGGGGTTGATCCCCTCGATGGCGTGCACCTCGCCGGCCTTCAGCGCGACCACCCGCTGCGAGTTGTCCTTGATGTTGCGGACCACGGCCCGCTGGACCTTCGGCCTGCCCCCCCAGTAGTCGGGGTTCGCCTCCAGGACGACCTCCTGGTTCGGCTTCCACGCCACGAACTTGAAGGCGCCGGTGCCCACCGGGTGCTTGCCGAAGTCCGTGCCCCACTTCTCCACGGCCTTCGGGCTGGCGATGGCGAAGGGGAACATGGCCAGGTTCTGGAGGAACGGGGCTTGGGGCCGCTTCAAGGTGATTCGAATGGTGTGGGAGCCGACCGCCTCGACCTTGTCGATGATCGACCTGTCGTCGAACCCCTCGAACTGACCCTCGAAGTATTCGAAGGTCTGACCGGCTTTGAGCTGGTTGGCGTGCTGCGGGTGGCCGGTCTTCATCCAACGCTCGAAGTTCCAGACCACGGCCCTGGCGTCGAACGGCTCGCCGTCATGGAACTTCACGTTTCGGCGGAGCTGGAGCGTCCAGACCTTACCGTCGGCGGAGACCTCGGCCTTCTCGGCGAGGGCCGGCTCGACCTCGGTCGTCGCGCCCTTGAACTGGAATAGCTGGTCGTAGACCTGCCGCGTGATCTTTGCCGAAATGCCGTCCGTGATCACCGCGGGATCCAACTGGACGGGCTCCCCCTGCCCGCCGAAGACGAAGGTCTGGGCCGGCGCCGGGCCGGCCGCGCCGAGGAGCAGGACCAGGACGAGGAGCGCACCGGATAGAAGACGCATGGGCGTACCCCTCCGGGCGTGGCCCCGCATGACCGTGGCGGGCCCCGCCCCCGAGATGGGAGGCGAAACGGGAAGACCTCGGGTGCTCACCGCAGGTCGATCGCTGGCGGTAGTCTACTCCCGGTCCCGAAGAAACGCAATCAGGCCCGCCGCCTCGCCCGCCGCGCCTTCCCTCCGCGGCCCCGAATCGCCCTCAGGTAGTTGAGGGGACTGCCTTCGACCAGGGGGGCCAGGTCGCGGCGGTAGGTCTCCGGCTTGGCGATCTCCTCGAGGAGCCATTCGATATCCCGCTCGTAGAAGTAGAGCAGGATCCGGAAGAGCATGTTGTAGGCGTCCGCGTAGCGGTCGAAGGTGAACGACACCGTCTCCGGCCACCGGACCTGGACCGGCTCGTACTCGGCGACGAGCTCCACGTCGCTGAAGGGGTACTCGGTGTCGTCGTCCACGAAGCGGAGGTTCTCCTCCTTCATCCGGGTCACCAACGGGTTCTCCTCCCGCGTGAGGTCCAGCTCGAAGGTGACCGGGAGCTCCGCCCTCGGGGGCGTGGGTCGGCGCCGGGGAAACCGCCCCACGGCCCGCTTCGCCGCCTCCAGGATCCGGGCATGGCTCTCCCTGATGGGCAGGTGCTCCCCCCGGAAGTAGCCGAGCGACTTCTTGACAACCACGTACTCGATGTCCCCTAAGACCGGCTTGGCCTGCTCCACGGTCTTGTCGTCGCCGGTCAGCAGGATCACCGGGACCCCGAAGCTCCCTACCAGGTACCCGTTCAGGCCGTACTCGCCCACCGAGAGGCCGTTCACCCGCACGTCCTTGAAGGCGGGGATCCAGGTGTGGCTCAGGATCCCGTCGGCCGTCCCCGCCTTGGAGTGGTAGCCGACGAAGAAGGCCGCGTCGAAGCGGTGGGAGAAGCCCTTGAACTGGCAGAGGACCCGCTGCATCCCGGACCTCAGCCTGGCCTTCCGGTGCAGATCCTTGGGCCGGATGTTGCACATGTACCCGTGGGAATCGGCCACCACGATCTCCGTCGCCCCGCCGTCGATGGCCCCCTGGATGGCCGCGTTCACGTCCCCGGCCATGATCTGCCGGAAGGTCTGATAGGCAGGCATGCCGCGGAAGATCTCCTCCACCTTCTCGATCCCCGAGATCCCCTCCATGTCCACGGAGATGAAGATCCTCATGCCGGTCTCCCTCCTCCCTTTAGCCTTGAGCCCGCACCCCGTTCGTGGCGGCAGACGACGGCCGCCCCCATTGTAGGCCCCCGGGCCGGCCGTGCACACCACGTGGGGGCTCTGGCGGGCAAACTACCCGGCCACGGTCGAGGGCGACCGGCACGATGTGGCGCGCCGACTGAGGGGATAGGAGGTGGTGGGCGGAACAGGGCTCGAACCTGTGACCTCAGCC
>JACPHL010000077.1 GCA_016188625.1 Candidatus Rokuibacteriota bacterium
CGGAGGGACCTGTTCGGCGCCGACACACGGGTCCGCACCGAGGAGATCTACCGGACCTCCCGGCTCCTCTCCCACATCACGGGCGTCCACGTCCAGCCCAACAAGGCCATCGTGTGGGAGAATGCCTTCGCCCACGAGGCCGGGATCCACCAGGACGGGGTCCTGAAGGAGAAGCTGACCTACGAGATCATGCGCCCCGAGGACATCGGCCGGTCCTCGAACCGGCTGGTCCTGGGCAAGCACTCGGGCCGGCACGCCTTCAAGGTCCGCCTGAAGGAGCTGGGGTTCGACCTGGAGGGGGCCGAGCTGGACAAGGCCTTCAAGAAGTTCAAGGACCTCGCCGACAAGAAGAAGGAAGTGTACGACGATGACCTGATCGCGATCGTGCAGGACGAGCTGGCCCACGTCCCCGAGACCTACACCCTCGACTACCTCCACGTGATCAGTGGGACCGGCATCATCCCCCACCATCCGCCTCAAGCGGGAGGATCAGGTCTTCCAGGACTCGGGGTGGGGGGACGGGCCGGTGGACGCCGTCTACAACGCCGTGGACGCCATCACCGGCCTGAAGGGGCGGCTTCTCGACTACACCCTCCGGGCCGTGACCGGGGGGCGGGACGCCATCGGCGAGGTCACGGTCAAGGTGGACTTCGACGGGACCGTGGTGGTGGGGAAGGGGAGCTCCACCGACGTCATCGAGGCGAGCGCCCGGGCCTACCTCAACGCCATCAACCGGCTGGTTCGGCCGGCGGCGGCCCCGCAGGTGAAGGAGGTCGGGCCGTAATGGGGATGACCATCACCGAGAAGATCCTGGCCGCCCACGCGGGCCGGGCCGAGGTCCGCCCCGGGGAGCTGATCACCTGCCGGCTCGATCTGCTCATGGGGAACGACATCACCGCCCCCATCGCCATCAGGGAGTTCGAGCGGGTGGGGGCGACGCGCGTCTTCGACCCGGACCGCCTGACCATCGTCCTCAGCCACTTCGTGCCGGCCAAGGACATCCGCTCCGCGGACCAGTGCCGGATCGCGCGGGAGTTCGCCAAGCGGCACCGCCTCCGGTACTTCTACGACGAGGGGCGCGGGGGGATCGAGCACATCCTGCTCCCCCAGGAGGGGCTGGTCGTCCCGGGCGACGTGGTCCTGGGCGCGGACTCCCACTCCTGCACCTACGGCGGGCTCGGGTGCTTCGCCACGGGCGTGGGCTCCACCGACCTGGCGGCGGCCATGATCACCGGCGAGACCTGGTTCAAGGTCCCCGAGTCCATGAGGTTCCACTTCTACGGCCGGCTCCAACCTTGGAGTTCGGCCAAGGACCTGATCCTCTACACCATCGGCCAGATCGGGGTGGACGGGGCGTCCTATCGCGCCATGGAGTTCACCGGCGAGGTCGTCCAGCGCCTGCCCGTGGACCAGCGGCTCACCCTCTGCAACATGGCCATCGAGGCCGGGGGGAAGAGCGGGATCGTCGCCCCGGACGAGGTCACCCTGGAGTACGTCCGGCCGCGGGCCAAGCGACCCTGGACGCTCTACCAGTCCGACCCGGACGCCCGCTACCACTCGGTCTTCGAGTGGGACGCCGGGACGATCGGGCTCCAGGTCGCCTGCCCCTACTCCCCCGACAACGTGCGGCCGCTCCCGGAGGTCGCCGGTGTCGAGGTGGATCAGGTCTTCATCGGCTCCTGTACCAACGCCCGGATGGAGGACCTCCGGATCGCCGCCCGGATCATGCGCGGGAAGAAGGTGGCCCCTTACGTGCGCTGCATCGTGATCCCCGCCACCCACCAGGTCTTCCAGGAGGCGTTGCGGGAGGGGCTCATCGAGGTCTTCGCCGAGGCCGGGTGCGCCGTCTCCGAGGCGACCTGCGGGCCCTGCCTCGGGGGGTACAACGGCGTCCTCGGCGCCGAGGAGGTCTGCCTCTCCACCTCCAACCGGAACTTCCCGGGCCGGATGGGCCACCCCAAGGCCAAGGTGTACCTGGCGAGCCCCGCGGTCGCCGCGGCCACGGCGGTCACCGGCCGGATCAGCCACCCCGAAGAGGTCGCGGGCCCGGAGGCGGCATGACCCTGCGCGGGAAGGCCTGGACCTACGGCGACAACCTCGACACGGACCAGATCATCCCGGCCCGGTACCTCGTCACGGCCGACCCGAAGGAGCTGGGGCAGCACTGCCTGGAGGACGCCAGCCCGGAGTTCGCCAAGCAGGTCAGGCCGGGGGACGTGATCGTGGGGCTCCGGAACTTCGGCTGCGGGTCGTCCCGGGAGCATGCCCCCCTGGCCATCAAGGGCGCGGGGGTCTCGGCGGTCATCGCCAAGTCGTTCGCCCGCATCTTCTACCGGAACTGCATCAACCTGGGCCTGCCGATCTTCGAGACCGAGGCCGCCGAGCGGATCGCGGCCGACGACGAGCTCGAGCTGGAGCCGGAGACCGGCGAGATCCGGAACCTCACCCGGGGCGAGAGCTACCGGGCCCAGCCGCTCCCCGACTTCGCCCGCGAGATCATGGCCGCGGGCGGGCTCATGAACTACGTGGCCCGGAAGGCCGGCCTCGCCAATACCGCGGGCGTCACCCCGTCCGGCTACGAGACCAAGGCCGACTGATGGCGACCTACAGGATCGCGGTCCTCCCCGGCGACGGGATCGGCCAGGAGGTCATCCCGCAGGCGGTGAAGGTCCTCCACATCGTGGCGCGCGAGGCCGGGGTCGGGATCGAGTTCGAGCAGGCCCTCGTCGGGGGGGTGGCCATCGACGCCGAGGGCACCCCGTGCCCCGAGGCCACCCTGGCCCTCTGCAGGATCTCGGACGCCATCCTCTTCGGGGCCGTGGGGGGGCCGAAGTGGGACGCCCTCCCGCCCGACGGGCGGCCCGAGCGGGGGCTCCTCACCCTCAGGAAGGCCCTCGACCTCTACGCGAACCTGCGCCCGGCCAAGCTCTACCCGGTGCTGGTCGAGGCCTCCCCGCTCAAGCGCTCGGTGGTGGAGGGGGCCGACCTCCTGGTGGTCCGCGAGCTGACCGGGGGGCTCTACTTCGGCGAGCCCCGGGGGATCGAGGAGGTGGACGGCGGCCGCCGCGGCTACAACACCATGAGCTACACCTCGGCCGAGATCGAGCGGGTCGCCCGGCTCGCCTTCGGGCTCGCGCGCCAGCGGCGCCGGCGGCTGACCTCCGTGGACAAGGCCAACGTCCTCGTCGTCTCCCAGCTCTGGCGCCAGGTCGTGACCGAGGTGGCCCGCGACTTCCCCGACGTGGAGCTGGAGCACCTCCTGGTGGACGCCTGCGCCATGGCCCTCATCGCCGAGCCCCGGCGCTTCGACACCATCGTCACCGAGAACACGTTCGGGGACATCCTCTCCGACGAGGCCGCGATCCTGGCGGGCTCGATGGGGATGCTCCCCTCGGCCAGCCTGGGCGGGCGGACGGCCCTCTACGAGCCGGTCCACGGCTCGGCCCCGGACATCGCCGGCCAGGGGATCGCCAACCCGCTGGCGGCCATCCTCTCGGCGGCGATGCTCCTCCGCCACTCGCTCGAGCTCCCCAAGGAGGCGGACCGGGTCGAGGAGGCGGTGCGCCGGGCGCTGGAGGCCGGGTTCCGGACCAGGGACATCCACCAGCCGGGCACCCGGCTCGTGGGGACGGCCCAGATGGGGGACATCGTGGTCCGCGAGCTCGAGGCCCTGTACGGGTAGGGGCGGCGGCATGGCGGGGTACACGATCGCCGTCGTCGGGGCCACGGGGGCGGTGGGGCAAACCACCCTCCGCGTCCTGGAGGAGCGGAAGTTCCCGGTGCGCGAGCTCCGCTGCTACGCCTCACCCCGCTCCGAGGGGAAGACGGTCGAGTTCGCCGGCCAACCGATCCGCGTCGAGCGGTTGACCGCGGAGGCGTTCCGGGGGGTGGAGCTGGCCTTCTTCTCCGCGGGATCGGCCCAGAGCCGGGAGTTCGCCCCGAAGGCCGTCGCCGCGGGAGCGCTGGTCGTGGACAAGTCGAGCGCCTTCCGGATGGACCCCGAGGTCCCCCTCGTGATCCCCGAGGTCAACGCCCACGCCCTCCGGGGCCATCGGGGGATCGTGGCGGCCCCCAACTGCACCACGGTGGTCACCGTCATGGGGCTCGCCCCGCTCCACCGCGCCGCCCGCGTCCGCCGGGTGATCGCGGCGAGCTATCAGGCCGTCTCCGGGGCCGGGGTGCAGGGGGTCGAGGAGCTGCGCCGGCAGATCCTCGCCTGGGCCAGGGGGGAGGCCATGGAGTCCGCCTTCTTCCCCCACCGGATCGCCTTCAACCTCATCCCCCACATCGACCGCTTCGCGGAGAACGGCTACACCGGGGAGGAGCTGAAGCTCGTCCACGAGGCCCGGAAGATCCTCGAGGACGAGACGATCCGCATCTCGCCCACGACGGTGCGCGTCCCCGTCTTCACCGCCCACTCCGTCGCCGTGACGGCGGAGACGGAGCGGAAGGTCACGGTCGCCGAGGCGCGGGAGCTCTTCGCCCGCTTCCCCGGGCTCCGGCTCTGGGACGACCCCGCCGAGAACCGCTACCCGATGCCGGCGCTCGTGGAGGGGCAGGACGACTGCTTCGTCGGCCGGGTCCGCGAGGACCTGGTCTGGGAGCACGGCCTGGCGTTCTGGATCGCGGGGGACCAGCTCAGGAAGGGCGCGGCCACCAACGGCGTCCAGATCGCGGAGCTCCTGGTCGGGCAGCGCGATCGCTAGCCTCGATCCCTTCCCTCAGACTTCAACCATTCTTGCAGGCTCAGTGTTGTAACTCTTCGTGTCTTCTATGGTTTATTCTTCTTGATGAATTTCGCCATCCTCCTCGCCTACGACGGCAGGGCGTACCACGGCTGGCAGCGCCAACCCGACGCCCGGACAGTCCAGGGGCTCCTCGTTGATGCCCTGGCCGATCTGCTCGGCGAGCCCGTCCGGGTCGTGGGCGCCGGGCGCACCGATGCCGGCGTGCACGCCCTCGGCCAGGTCGCCAGCTTCTCGAGCCGGCGCCCCCTCCCGCCTGAAGCCATCAGGGCGGCCCTGAACGCGCGCTTGCCGCGGGATGTCCGGGTCCTGGCGGCCCGGGAGGTCCCCGCTGCCTTCGACGCGCGGCGCTCCGCACGCTCGAAGCGCTACGCCTACCTGGTCTGGAACGCCCGGGTCGCCTCGCCGTTCCTGGCGCCCTACGCCTGGCGGATCTCCCGCCCCCTGGACGCGGCGGCGATGGCAGCCGGACTGCCCCCTCTCAGGGGGAAGCACGATTTCTCGGCCTTCCGGGCGGCCGCGGGGCAGGACCGCTCCCCGATCCGCACCCTCTACTCGGCGCGGCTCAGGGCACGGGGCCCGCTCCTCGCTTTCTTCTTCTCGGCCGACGCCTTCCTCCACCACATGGCCCGGAATCTGGTCGGGAGCCTCGTGGAGGTGGGGCAGGGAAAGCGCCTGCCGGAGTGGATGGGAGAGCTCCTGGCTGCCAGAGACCGCCGGCTCGCCGGCCCGACCGCCCCGGCGTGCGGGCTCTTCCTGCTCGGCGTCCGCTACCCCTTCCCGCTCTTCCCCGGCCGTTAACTCGAAGGGGGGCGCTGCCCCCCCCCGAGCCTCCCCCTAAGGTTGCGCCGGCAAAGCCGGCGCTCGAAGTGGACCGGTCAGATCGTGACGCCAAGATC
>JACPHL010000078.1 GCA_016188625.1 Candidatus Rokuibacteriota bacterium
TCCGGGTGGTGATCGCGCTCGGGAGGGTCGCCTTCGACGCCTACCTGAGGACGCGCCGCGAGCTCGGGCTCGCCGTCCCCGTCCCGCCGCCGCGCTTCGCCCACAACCACGCCTGGCGGCTCCCCGACGGCGTGACCCTCATCGCCTCCTACCACCCGAGCCGCCAGAACACCCAGACCGGCCGCCTCACTCGGCCGATGTTCCACGCCGTCTTCGCCCGGGCCCGCCGCCTCCTGGAGGCACGGGCCGGCCGTCGCCCCTCGGTCGTCAGCTCGCCTCGGGCGGGGCCGGCTCGCCCACCGACTCGCTGGGCCTGAAGTCGGCCCTCCGGCGCTGGATCACCGCCTCGGCCTCGGCGGCTGGGACCCTCAGCTGTCCGAGCGTCCAGCGGAGGAACTCCATGCTGGCCTCGAACTCCGGCATCACCACCTCGGCCGCGCCCGCGCTCCGCAACTGCTCGAGGTCGGTGGGGTGGTGGGCCCGCGCGATGATCCTAACCGAGGGATGAGCCTCGCGCACCGCCTTGATCGTCGGCGCCGCAGACGCGGCGTCGTAGTGCGTGATGGCCAGGAGCTTCGCCCGCCCGATCCCCGCGGCCTCGAGGATGTAGAGGTTGTTTGCGTCGCCGTAGAGGCAGGGCTCTCCGTCGCGGCGTAGCTGCTCGACCCGGATCGGGTTCAGCTCGATGACCACGTAGGGGAGCCCGCGCGCTCGGAGCTGCGTCACGAGCTCGCCCCCGACCCGGCCGCACCCGCAGACCACCACGTGGCCGGCGAGCCCTGCGGTCTCGGCCCGCGACTCCATTGCTGGGGGCTTGGCCACCGGGCCTCCCAGCCAGCGGAGCAGCCGCGGGGCGACGTGCCGAAGGAGCGTCGGATTGATGAGGATGGAGATCAGCGCGCCTCCGAGTACCAGCCCATACAGCTCCTCGCTGATGAAGCCCCGGTCCGCGCCCAGCTTGGCCAGCACGAACGAAAGTTCACCGATATGGGCTAGGAGGAGCCCGGTCATAATGGCGGTCGCCCCCGCGTAGCCGAACCCCCGGACGATCGACGCCGTAATCACGGCCCTCACGAAAATGATGATCCCCACCACGGTCGCGAGCATCCCGGGGTTCCGCCAGAGCAGGAGAGGGTCTACGAGCATCCCTACCGAGACGAAGAAGAGGCTGGCGAAGAGGTCCCGGCTCGGGACCAGCTCCGCCAGGACCTGGCGGCTGTAGTGCGATCGGCTGACCACGACGCCCGCCAGGTAGGCCCCGAGCGCGGGGGAGAGGCCGAGGGCCGCCAGGCCGACCGTGGTGCCGATGACCACCAGGACGATGGTGAGCAGGAAGAGCTCGCGGGAGCGGAGGCGGGCGATGGCGGCGAAGAGGACGGGGAGCAGTCGCCCCCCGGCGAAGTAGGTGGCGGTGAATAGCGCGACTGCAGGCAGATGTCTTCGACCAACGACATCCCCACCGCGATCTCGCCGTGAAGCGCCTCCATCTCCCCCCGGTCGAAGAGCGTCTTGAGGGCGACCATGGTGCTGGCGAGGGACATCATGGCACCGAAGAACACCTGCTGGACCAGGGGGAAGCCCAGGGCCCGGCCGATCGCCGCCGCGATCACGCCGATCCCGACCACCGCGAGCAGCCCGCCCCCGATGGCGACCGCCCGGACACGGCGCAGCCGCGTGACCGGGAACTCGACCCCGATCTCGAACATCAGCAGGACCACGCCGATCTCCGCCAGGGTCGAGACGTGGTGGATCTGGCTGACAGGTCCCGGCGTATACGGGCCGATCAGGATCCCGCCGACCAGATAGCCAACAAGCGGAGGTTGAGATGGCCAGGACGAGGTCTCGGAAGAAGGCCAGCTCCGGTATCATGTCGTCATCGGTCAGGGCCCGGGGCGACCTCCCCCGCGGGGGGCTCCGCCCCCCTCCGAGTCCGCTAGTTCCCCATCACGAGGCCGCCGTCGAGGTTGATCGCCTGGCCGGTCATGTAGTCGGAGTCGGCGCCGGCCAGGAAGACGGCGAGCCCGGTGAGGTCCTCGGGGTTCTCCGGCCGGCTCAGGGGGATGCCGGCCGTCCGCCGCCGCCAGGCCTCGCCGCGCGGCCATCCCTCGAGGGCCGTCCACTCCGCATCGAGCTTGGCCCAGAGCGGGGTGTCCACGGCGCCGGGGCAGATCGCGTTCGAGGTGATCCGGTAAGGGGCCAGGACCTGCGCGGCGGTCCGCGTCACGCTGACCACGCCGGCCTTGGAGGCGGCGTAGTGGGCGAGGAGCGGCAGGCCGCCCCGGTAGGCCGCGATGGAGGCGGTCTGGATCAGCTTGCCGCGCAGCTCGGAGCCAGGGATCGGGTCCTGCCGCACCATGCGGCGCGCGGCCGTCTGGAGGGCGAAGAAGACGGCCTTAAGGTTGACCGCCATCATCCGGTCCCAATCCTCCTCGGCGATCTCGAGGAGCGGCTTCCCCTGGATGATACCGGCGTTGTTGAAGAGGACGTCGAGGCGACCCCAGCGCCGGTAGGGTTCCT
>JACPHL010000072.1 GCA_016188625.1 Candidatus Rokuibacteriota bacterium
CATCCCAGCTCGTCGTCTACACGCCCTACCGCTACTTCCCGGTCGAGGTGCACACCCTGCTCCCCTTGATGCACTGGCTCCCCGCCTCCTGGCATCGGCCGTTGTGGCGTCGCCTCGGCCTCGGGTTCTGGGCCGAGGAGCGGCACCTCAGCCTCCTGTCCGTGCGGGAGGCGAAGCGCCTTCTGTCCCCCGTCGGCCCCGCCGCCGTCCGACTCATCTGGTCGCTGGGCTGGCCGTCCCACATCGAGATCTACTGGCGCGCGCCCGCGCCCTGACGCCCGACCCGCGGGTCGGGCGGCCACCCGGGGCCCCCTGCGGATCGCTGCCCGGGTGGTCACGCTCGACTCCCCGGACCCGGCTCAGATCATCAGGAGGCCGCCGTTGACGTCCAGGGTCGCCCCGGTGATGTAGCCGGCCTCGTCGGAGGCCAGGAAGCAGATCGCCGCCGCCACCTCCTCGGGCTCGCCGAGCCGCCCCATCGGGATCCGGCCGACCAGGGCCTCCAGCTCGCCCGGCCGGAGGTCCCCGGTCAGGAGCGCCGTCCGCACGGTGGCGGGGGCCACGGCGTTGACCCGCACCCCGGACCCGGCCACCTCCCGGGCCACGTGGCGGGTGAGGCCCAGGAGGGCGGCCTTGGAGGCGGAGTAGTGGGCGCCGTTGATCACGCTCATCGAGCGCCCGGCCAGGGAGGAGACGTTGACGATGACCCCGGCGCCCTGGCCGAGCATCTGGGGGAGGGCCGCCTGCATCATGAGGAAGGCGCCGGTGAGGTTGACGTCGAGGACCCGCCGCCACTCGGCCTCGGAGATCTCGAGGAAGGCGCGCCGGGTGGCGACGGCGGCGTTGTTGACCAGGATGTCCAGCCGCCCGAACCCGGCGATGGTCTCCTGGACCGTCCGCCGGGCCTGGGCGGGGTCGGCGACGTCCGCCGGGAGGGGCAGTGCCCGCCCGCCCAGCCCGGCGACCTCGCGCGCCGTCGTCCCCGCCGCGGGCCCGTCCACGTCCACGATCGCCACCGCCGCCCCCTCGCGGGCGAAGGCGCGCGCCGTCGCGCGGCCGATCCCGGCCCCGGCCCCGGTCACGAGGGCGATCTTGCCCGCCAGTCGCCCGCCCCCGCCCCTCATCGCAGGGAGGCCTCCGGGGAGGTCAACGGCGGTCAGGCGCCCGCGGTCTCGAGGAGGTAAGCCTCGGCGGCGGCCAGCCCGGCCCCCAGCCGGATCGGGACCCCGAAGCCCCGGAGCGTGAGCTCGACCCCCGCCAGGCCGCCGAGCAGGTCCAGCTCGTTCAGGCTTCCCAGGTGGCCGATCCGGAAGACCTTCCCCTTCACGGCGCCCAGCCCCACGCCCAGCGACACCTCGAGGGTCCGGTAGGCGTAGGCGATGTAAGCGTCCGAGTCCATCCCCTCCGGCATGACCACGGCGGTGAGGGTGTTGGAGTGCTCGGCGGGGTCCCGGCAGAGGATCCCGAGCCCGAGGCCTCGGACCGCGCGGCGGCAGGCCTCGGCGAGCCGGGCGTGGCGGCGGAAGACGGCGTCGAGCCCCTCCTCGCGGAGCATGGCGAGCGACTCCTTGAGGCCGAAGAGGAGCGCGGTGGCCGGGGTGTAGGGGAACTCCCCGCGCCGGTTGCGTTCGAGGACGGGTCGCCAGTCCCAGTAGGCCCGGGGGCACTTGGCCTCCTCGCCGGCGCGGAGGGCCTTGTCGCTGATCGCCAGGATGGCGAGCCCGGGCGGCAGCATGAGCCCCTTCTGCGGGCCCGTGAGGGCGACGTCCACGCCCCAGGCGTCGACGCGGAACTCGATGGAGGCGAGGGAGGAGACGACGTCGACCAGGAGCAGGGCGGGGTGCCTGGCCGCGTCCAGGGCCCGGCGGATCGCGGCCACGTTCGAGGTCACCCCGGTGGAGGTCTCGTTGTGGACCACCAGCACCGCGCGGAGCTGCCGGGCGCTGTCGGCCCGGAGCCTGGCCTCGACTTGGTCCGCGGGCACCCCGACCCCGTAGGGGAGCTCCAGCCGGTCCACCTCCACCCCGTAGGCGGTCGCGGTCCGGGCGAACCCGGCGGCGAAGTGGCCGTTCACGCACGCCAGGACCCGGTCGCCCGGGGACAAGGTGTTGACGAGGCACGCCTCCCACGCCCCGGTCCCCGACCCGGGATAGATCACGATCTGGCCCCGCTCGGTCTGGAAGACCCCCTTGAGCCCTTCCAGGCACTCGCCGACCAGGGCGCTGAAGCGGGGGCCGCGGTGGTCGATGAGCGGCTGGGACATGGCGCGGACGATCCGCTCGGGGACCAGGGTGGGCCCCGGGATCTGGAGGGACGGCCGCCCGGATCTCATCGCCTCTCCTTGGGATCGCATCGTGTTGAGCCTGATCCTACGGGAGGGGAGCGGGACGGTCAAGCCCGTCGGGGGCCCCTGGGGTCTCGGGCCTGGACGCCCGCACCGTGATGCTGTAGACCGGACCCCGCTCCACCCCCTCCCGCGCCAGCACCTCGATGGCGGTGAGCCCGGCCTGGCGGAGCGCCCTCAGATACTCCTCTTCCGGGAGGGCGCCGCCGAGGCAGGAGGCCCAGAGGGTCGGGTCTTCCCGCACCTCGGGGGGGAGCTCGGCCCGGGCCACCATGTCGGAGACCACCAGGCGCCCGCCGGGCCTGAGCGCCCTCCACGCCTCCCGGAAGACCGCGTCCTTGTCCGGGGCCAGGTTGATGACGCAGTTGGAGAGGATCACGTCCACCGACGCATCCGCGACCGGGAGGGCCTCGATCAGCCCCTGACGGAACTCGACGTTCGCGAGGCCCAAGCGCTCGGCGTTGGCCCGGGCCCGGGCCAGCATCTCGGGCGTCATGTCGATGCCGATGACCCGGCCGGTCGGCCCCACCGCGCGCGCGGCCAGAAAGACGTCGAGGCCGCCGCCCGAGCCGAGGTCCACCACCGTCTCGCCCTCGCGCAGCGCGGCCCACCGCACGGGGTTGCCGCAGCCGAGCCCCATGAGCGCCGGCTCCGGCAACGCCTCGACCTCTTCCCTGGTGTAGCCGATCTGGACCGGGGTCTGGTCGCCGCAGCAGGCCGACCCCGACCTGGCGATCTCCGCGTACCGTTTCTCGACCGCACTTCGGAGTTCCTCTGCCGAGATCATGGGGCCTCCTCCTCCCTTCGCGTTCCGAGACGCCCGCTGGCCCATCGGGCGGTCAGCAGCGCGTCCGATTAACGCTGCGAGGCTCGCACGCTCTGGACCCTCGCCTCGCGGATTGGTGGTCCGCTCCGAGCGCCGGCCTTGCCGGCGCAACCTTTGGGGGGAGGCTCGGAAGGGGGGCGGCAGCCCCCCTCCGAGTTCCCTAGCAGCAGGTGGTCAGGAGCCGGACCAGGTCCGAGACCATCTCCCGCCGGACTGAGTAGTAGACGTAGCGCTCCTCCTTCCGGCTCTGGACCAGCCCGGCGCGTCGCAGCCGATCCAGATGG
>JACPHL010000073.1 GCA_016188625.1 Candidatus Rokuibacteriota bacterium
ATCGTCAACGGGATGGCGCTCCACGGCGGGATCATCCCCTACGCCGCGACCTTCCTGGCCTTCTCCGACTACATGCGGCCGGCGATCCGGCTGGCGGCGCTCACGGAGCTTCGGGTGATCTTCATCTTCACCCACGACTCGATCGGGCTCGGGGAGGACGGCCCGACCCACCAGCCGGTCGAGCAGCTCCTCTCGCTCCGCGCCATCCCCGGCCTGGTGACCCTCAGGCCCGCCGACGCCACCGAGACGGCGGAGGCCTGGCGGGTGGCCCTCCAGCGCCACGGGCCGACGGCCCTGATCCTCAGCCGCCAGGCCCTACCGGTGCTCGATCGCGCCAAGCTGGCGTCTGCCTCGGGGGTGGCCCGGGGCGCCTACGTGCTGGCGGACGGCGCGTGGCCCCCCGACGTCATCCTGATCGCCAGCGGGTCCGAGGTCCACATCGCCCTGGAGGCCCAACGGATCCTCGGGGAGCGCGGGATCGGGGCGCGGGTGGTGAGCATGCCATCATGGGAGCTGTTCGACGGCCAGCCTGAGGCCTATCGCGCGGAGGTCCTGCCACCCTCCGTGTCCGCGAGGGTCGCCATCGAGGCGGGGCGCTCGCTGGGCTGGAGCGCCTACGTCGGCGATCGAGGGACGATCATCGCGCTTGACCGGTTCGGGGCCTCGGCGCCGGCGGCGAAGCTCTTCGAGGCGTTCGGCTTCACGCCGGAGCAGGTGGCCGCGCGGGCGGCGACCGCGCTCGGGCGGTAAAGGAGACATGACTGGTGGGCGTGAACCCCCTGGAAGGGGCGCGGCGGCTCGGGCAGGGCGTCTGGCTGGACTACCTCCGGCGCGGCCTGATCGCCTCCGGCGAGCTGGCCGAGCTGATCGAGGCCGGCCTCAGCGGCGTCACCTCGAACCCGACCATCTTCGAGAAGGCGATCGCGGGGAGCCGGGACTACGACGAGCAGCTCCGGGCCCTGATCGCCGAGGGGAGGGAGGTCGAGGCGATCTTCGAGGGCCTGGCCGTCGAGGACATCCGGGCCGCGGCCGACCTCCTCGCCCCGGTCTACGACAAGACGGAGGGGCGCGACGGCTTCGTCAGCCTGGAGGTCTCGCCGCGGCTGGCCCATGACACGGAGGGGACCATCGAGGCCGCGCGCCGCCTCTGGCGCGCCGTCGGGCGCCCCAATGTGATGATCAAGGTCCCGGCCACCCCGCCCGGGATCCCGGCCATCGAGCGGCTGATCGCCGACGGGGTGAACGTCAACGTGACGCTGATCTTCTCCATCGAGCGCTACGAGGCCGTGGCCGAGGCGTACCTGGCGGGGCTCGAGCGGCGCCTCCGGGAGGGGCAGCCGATCGACCGGGTCGCCTCCGTCGCGTCCTTCTTCCTGAGCCGAGTCGATAGCCTCGTAGACAAGCGGCTCCAGGCGAAGCTCCGCGAGGCCGGGAGCGAGGACGAGGCCCACCGGCTCGAGGCCCTCCTGGGTAAGGCCGCCATCGCCAACGCGAAGCTCGCCTACGCGCGGTTCAGGGCGATCTTCGCCGGCCCGCGGTGGGCGACTCTCGCCTCCCGCGGGGCGCGGGTCCAGCGGCCGCTCTGGGCCAGCCCCGGGACCAAGAACCCCGCCTACAGCGACCTCCACTACCTGGAGCCGCTGATCGGGCCGGACACGGTCACCACCCTTCCCCCCGCCACACTGGAGGCCTTTCGCGACCACGGGCGCGTCCGCGCGACGCTGGAGGAGGGCCTGCCGGAGGCGGAGGCCACCGTCCGGGAGCTGGCGGCCGCGGGCGTCGATCTCGACCAGGTGACCCGCCGGCTCGAGGAGGAGGGGGTGAAGGCCTTCGCCGACTCCTTCGACGCCCTCTTCGCCTGCATCCAGGCGAAGCGGGACCTCCTCCGCTCCGGGCTCCTCGCGGCCTGGCTCCTGGCGGCGGTACCCGCGCTCACCGAGCTGACGCTCTCCGTCATCCTGTGGTCGGCGGGGAACGAGACGATCGGCGTGATGGCCTTCAACCTCCACGAGGAGGGGAAGGTCCTGCTCTCCGCCGCGCTGGCCACGCTGATCGTGGCGGCCTCGCTCGGCGGCCGAGCTGACGGAGTTCGCCCGGGAGGTGGTCCGGGACGGATTCCGGCACGTCCTCCTCCTGGGGATGGGAGGATCCAGCCTCTGCCCCGAGGTCCTGGCCCGGACCTTCGGCCCGGCGCGCGGCTTCCCGCGGCTCCACGTCCTGGACTCCACCGCCCCGGCGGCCATCCGGGCCGCCCAGGGACGGGTCCAGCTCCCGCGCACCCTCTTCATCGTGGCCAGCAAGTCGGGGACCACGCCGGAGGTCCATGCCTTCCACCAGTACTTCTTCGCCCGGGCGCAGGCGGCGAGCGGCGAGCGCGCCGGCGGGCAGTTCGTCGCCATCACCGACCCCGGGACGCCTCTCGAAGCCACCGCCCGGGCGCAGGGGTTCCGCCGGGTCTTCCTGAATCCTCCGGACATCGGCGGCCGGTACTCCGCCCTCTCCTACTTCGGCCTCGTCCCCGCGGCCCTGCTGGGGCTCGACCTGGCCCGGCTCCTCGACCGCGCGGAGCGGATGGCCCAGGCGTGCGTCGCGTGCGTCCCGACCCGGGAGAACCCGGGCCTCTGGCTCGGCGCGATCCTCGGGGCGCTGGCGCGCCGAGGGCGGGACAAGCTGACCTTGCTCTGCTCGCCGGAGCTGGCCGCCTTCGGCGCCTGGCTCGAGCAGCTCGTCGCCGAGAGCACGGGGAAGGAGGGGCGGGGGATCGTCCCGGTGGAGGGCGAGCCGCTCGGCCGGGCGGACCGGTACGGGGAGGACCGGCTCTTCGTCTACCTCCGACTCGACGGAACCGCCGATTCCGGGCTGGACGCCAGGATCAGGCGGCTGGCGAAGCGGCACCCCGTGGTGACCCTTCACCTGGAGGACCCCTACGATCTCGGCGGCGAGTTCTTCCGCTGGGGTTTCGCCACCGCCGTGGCCGGCGCCGTGCTCGAGGTCGATCCGTTCGACCAGCCCAACGTCCAGGAGTCGAAGGACCTCACGCGCGACCTCCTTGACGAGTACAAGGCCACCGGGACCCTCCCCGAGGGCGAGCCGATCTGGTCGGACGAAGCGATCGCCCTGTACGGCGATGGCGCCACCGCCTCGGCCGTGGCGGAGTCCCGGAGCTTCGCCGCCGCCCTCAAGGCGCACCTCGCCCTGCTCCGGCCCGGGGATTACGCGGCGCTCACCGCCTATCTCCATCGGGGCCCCGGGACGGAGGAGGCCCTGACCGCGATCCGGCGCCGGGTGCGGGACCGCTTCAGGGTCGCGACCACCGTCGGCTACGGCCCGCGCTTCCTGCACTCCACCGGCCAGCTCCACAAGGGCGGCGGGGACAACGGCCTCTTCCTCCAGTTCACGGCGGACGACCGGACGGACCTCCCGATCCCGGGCGAGCCTTACAGCTTCGGGATCATGAAGCGGGCGCAGGCGCTTCGTGTCCATCTCATGGGGGACCCCGAGGCCGGGCTCGCGAAGGTCCGGCGCGCGGTCGAGCGGATCCGGTAAGCGAGCGGGAAAAGGAGCGAAGGGATGGAACTGGGCATGATCGGACTGGGGCGGATGGGCGGCAACATGGTCCTGCGCCTCCTGAGGGGCGGCCACGCCCCGGTGGTCTACGACCGCGACCCGGCCACCGTCGCCCGCCACGTCGAGGCGGGGGCGCGGGGGGCGGCGTCCCCGGCGGACCTGGTCGAGCAACTCCGGGCCCCGCGCGCGGTCTGGATGATGGTGCCCGCGGGCCCGCCGGTGGAGGAGACCATCGAGGCCCTGCTCCCGCACCTCGCGCCCGACGACATCGTGATCGATGGCGGCAACTCCCACTTCAAGGATTCGTCCCGCCGGGCGGAGGCGCTCCGGGCGAAGGGGATCCACTACCTCGACGCCGGGACGAGCGGCGGGATCTGGGGGCTCGAGGAGGGCTACTGCCTGATGGTCGGGGGCGAGAAGGCCGCCTTCGACCGGATCGAGCCGGTCCTGCGGACGCTCGCGCCCGAGGACGGCTACCTCCACACCGGCCGGAGCGGCAGCGGCCACTTCACCAAGATGGTCCACAACGGGATCGAGTACGGGCTGATGCAGGCCTACGCCGAGGGGTTCGAGATCCTGAACGCCTCGGGCCTCGACCTGGATCTGGCCCGGATCGCCCGGCTCTGGAACCGCGGCAGCGTGGTGCGCTCCTGGCTTCTCGAGCTGACCCAGGCCGCCCTGGAGAAGGACCCGCGCCTTCAGGGGATCGAGGGGTACGTGGAGGACTCCGGGGAGGGGCGCTGGACCGTGCTCCAGGCCCTCGACTCCGAGGTGCCGGCCCCGCTGATCGCGCTCTCCCTGATGGAGCGCTTCCGCTCCCGCCAGGCGGAGTCGTTCGGCAACAAGCTCCTGACCGCGCTCCGCCGCGAGTTCGGCGGCCACGCCGTCCGGACGAGATCAGGCTGAGCCATGGAGACGAAGGTCGTGGCCACGGTCCCCTTGCCGGGTGCGGCCCCCGCCTACGCGGTCCCCGGGGCCTTGGGCCTGGTGATCTTCGGCGCTTCGGGCGACCTGACGGCCCGCAAGCTGCTGCCGGCCCTCTACACCCTCGCCGCCCAGGACCTCCTGCCCCGCTGCTTCTCCGTGGTCGGCGTGGCCCGGAGCGAGCTGGGGCAGGACGACTTCCGCCAGCGGATGCGGGCGGCCGTGGAGTCCTTCTCCCGCCTGGGCCCGGTCCGCGAGGAGGTGTGGGAGCGCCTCGCCGGGACCATCCACTACCTGTCGGCCTCTGTCGAGGACCCCCAGGGCGCCCGCCGGCTCCGGGACCTCCTGGCCCGGGTGGATCGGGCCTGCGGCACCGAGGGGAACCGCCTCTTCTACCTCGCGACCCCGCCCGCCGCCTACGCCGGGATCGTGCGGGCCCTCGGGGCGGCGGGCCTGGCGTCGGGCGGCGACGGGCGGGGCTGGGCGCGGATCATCATCGAGAAGCCCTTCGGCCGGGACCTCGAGAGCGCGCGCCAGCTGAACCGCCAGGTGCTGGAGGTCTTCCGGGAGCCCCAGGTCTACCGGATCGACCACTACCTCGGCAAGGAGACGGTCCAGAACATCCTCGCCTTCCGCTTCGGCAACAGCATCTTCGAGCCCCTCTGGAACCGTCGCTACGTGGACCACGTCCAGATCGCGGTGGCGGAGGACCTGGGGGAGGAGGGGCGGGGCGACTACTACGACCAGGCCGGCGCCCTCCGGGACATGGTCCAGAACCACCTGCTCCAGCTCCTCTCCCTGGTGGGGATGGAGCCGCCCGCCTCCTTCGAGGCCGAGGCGATCCGTGACGAGAAGGTGAAGCTCCTCCGGGCGATCCGCCCGATCCCGCCGGACGCGATGGCCGAGCGGACGCTCCGGGGGCAGTACACGGCCGGGGTGATCGGGGGGCGCCCGATCCGCGGCTACCGCGAAGTGGCCGGCGTGGCCCCGGACTCGACGACCGAGACCTACGTAGCCCTCAGGCTCACCATCGACAACTGGCGCTGGGCCGGCGTGTCGGTCTACATCCGCACAGGGAAGGCCCTCCCCACGCGCGTCACCGAGGTGACCATCCAGTACCGCGAGCCGCCGCTGCTCCTCTTCCGGCACGCGGATCACGCCGACCACGAGGGGCCGGATCGCCTCGAGCCGAACCGGCTGTCGCTCCGGATCCAGCCCGACGAGGGGATCGCCCTCCGCTTCGGCCTGAAGCCCCCCGGGGAACGGATCCGCCTCGAGCCGGTCGTGATGGACTTCGGCTACGGCGAGGGCTTCGGGCGGGAGTCGCCCGAGGCCTACGAGCGCCTGCTCCTCGACGCCATGCGGGGCGACTCGACGCTCTTCATCCGGGGGGACGAGGTCGAGGCGGCGTGGACGCTGGTGACCCCGATCCTGGAGGCCTGGGAGGCCTCCAACGCCAAGGCCGTCCACCCCTACCCGGCGGGGAGCTGGGGGCCCGAGGCCGCCGAGGAGCTCATCGGGCAGGACGCCCGGCAGTGGGTCCGGCTCTGACGATGACAACGCCGGGCATCACCCTGACCCGTCACGTCCGGGCCGAGGAGCAGGCCTACCCGGATCAGGCGGCGGAGCTCAGCTCCCTCCTCACGCAGATCGCGTGGGCCGTCAAGGTCATCACCGATGCCCTCCGGGGGGCGGAGCCCCGGGATCTCCTGGGCGGGACGGGCGGTGTCAACGTCCAGGGCGAGGCGGTCAAGAAGCTGGACGTGTTCGCGAACGAGACCTGCCTCGCCGCCTTCCGCCAGATGGGGCTGGTCTGCGCGGTGGTGTCGGAGGAGATGGAGGAGCCGTTCCTCCTGGTCGAGGATTGCGAGCGCGGCGCGTATACCCTCTTCGTCGATCCCCTGGATGGTTCCTCGAACCTCGACGTCAACGGGACGGTGGGCTCCATTTTCTCCGTCCACCGCCGACGGGGTCCCGGGGGTCGGGGCGACGAGCCGGATCTCCTCCGCCCCGGCTCGGCGCAGGTGGCCGCGGGCTATGCCCTGTACGGGCCGAGCACGGTCCTCGTGTACACCGCGGCCCACGGGGTGTACGGATTCACGCTCGACGCCTCCATCGGCGAGTTTCTCCTCTCCCACGACCGGATCCGCATTCCCGCGCGCGGCCGGACCTACAGCGCCAACGAGGGGAACGCCCGGGGCTGGTCCCCCGCGATCCGGAGATTCCTGGAGGCCCTGAAGGCCCCCGATCCCGCGCGGGGCGGCCCCTACTCCGCCCGCTACTCCGGCGCCCTGGTCGCGGACGTGCACCGGATTCTTCTCGACGGCGGGGTGTACCTCTACCCGGCGGAGCCGACCGATCCGCGGCGACCGGGGGGCAAGCTCCGGATGATGTACGAGGCCGCGCCC
>JACPHL010000074.1 GCA_016188625.1 Candidatus Rokuibacteriota bacterium
TGGCGCCGCTCCACGGCGTGCCGATCGGCGTCAAGGACATCTTCGACACCGGCGACATGCCCACCGAGCTCGGATCGCCATTGTGGGCGGGCCGCACGCCGCGACGGGATGCGGCGGTGGTCGCCAGCCTGCGGGCGGCGGGCGCCGTGATCATGGGCAAGACTGTGACCACGGAGTACGCGTACTTCCAGCCGGGCAAGACCAGGAATCCCCACGATCCGGGCCGCACGCCGGGCGGCTCCTCCAGCGGCTCGGCCGCGGCGGTGGCGGCCTTCATGGTGCCGGGCGCCGTCGGCTCGCAGACCAACGGCTCCGTGATCCGGCCGGCGGCGTTCTGCGGCGTGGTCGGCTTCAAGCCGACCCACGGCCTCATCCCGCGGAGCGGGGCGCTCCTCCTGTCGCGGACCCTGGATCAGGTCGGCGTGTTCGCGCGCGCGGTCGAGGATGTGGCGCTCATCGCCGAGACGCTCGTCGGCTTCGACGAGGAGGACCCAGACACCCGCCCCATCGCCCGGCCGCCGCTCGCCGCGGTGACCGCGTCGGAACCGCCGCTGCCGCCGCGTTTTGCCTATGTGCGGTCGCCGGTCTGGGAGCGCGCCGAGCCCGTGACCCGCGAGGCGTTCGCCGAGCTGGTCGAGGCGCTGGGCGAGGCGGTCGTCGAGGTCGAGCTGGGGGCGAGCTTCGCGGGCGCCGTCGAGCTGCACCGCACGATCATGGAAGTCGAGATGGCGCACAATCTCCAGCGTGATTACGAGAAGGGCCGCGACCGGCTCAGCGCGGTGCTGCGCGAGCTCATCGAGCGCGGTCGAGGTTATGCGGCGGTCGATTACGCCGCGGCAGTCGCCGGCATCCTGTCGCTCAACGCCGCGCTCGATCCGGTCTTCGACGAGTTCGACGCGATCCTCACGCCGGCGACGCCGGGGGAAGCGCCGCGCGGGCTCGAGACTACCGGGGACCCGATCTTCTGCACCCTCTGGACCTATCTCGGCCCCTCGGGGTGCAGCTTGTGGGACGTCGGGGCAATGATGCGCGGCTGTTGCGCACTGCTCGCTGGCTTGTCAACGCCGTCGGCACGGCGCGACCTCGCCAGAGGCCGCAGCGGCCGGGCGCCGGGGCAGGCGGTTCGCCCCGCGCCGGCAGGAGGAAATCGTCATCATGATGTTGGTCACGGGTATCGTCGGGATCGCCATGCTGGTGGCGTTCCTGGGCTTTCTGGTGTGGTGGATCAAGGACCTGCCCTTCACCATCATCGTCGTCGGCGTGGTCCTCCTGCTGCTCTACGACTTCGTGCGGACTCTGCGCTATGGCAATGGCGGTGGTGGGCGCTGAGGCGCTCGCCACCTGGCTGCAGAGGCTGGCGTTCCAGCAGCTCGATCTTTAGGCCGATTCCGGCCCTCCCCCTCTCGGTCGACCCCGGGTGGGGCCTGGGCGCCTGACGTCGCCCGGGCTACACTGGCTCCAGAGGACCGTCCCGGTCATGAAGTGGTTCGCCACCTCCCTGCGCCGCGACCCCGACGACCCCCGCGGGCTCCTCGAGCGGATCGACGCCCAGGTCCGGGAGCGGGTCGAGGAGGCGCTCGACTTCTTCCTCCTCGACCTCCTCGTCCAGCTCCGCCGGGCCCAGGGCCGCCGGGCCCCGGTGGAGGGCAACTCGAGGGACCACCGCGAGTTCGAAGGGCTGGCGCGGGAGTTCCTGCTCGCCCTCGAGGCGGAGTGCGGCCCCGGCGCGAGCCCCACGCCGCCGGCGGCCCCCGACCTCGGGGCGCTCGTCGGCCGGCAGGTCGGCTACGCCAAGGCCCTGCCCGATTACTGGCAGCGCCTCGACCGGGTGAAGGAGCGCTTCCGCGCGGCCCGGCTCGAGGCGGCGGGCCGCCCCTCGCTCCTCCGCCGCCTGTTCGGCCGCTGATCGCCGCCTGGCTCCTCCCGGGGCCCCCTACCCCGCTCACCCCCGTCCGCAGCCGCAGGCCGGGCAGGGGGCCTCCGGCCGGGCCCGGAGGTAGCCGCAGGCCTCGCACGGGTAGCGCGGCTCGGCCGGGCCGGCCATCTCAGGCGACTTCCGCCAGCGCCGGGGGCTCGGCCGACTCCCCCGCCTCCGGCGCCTCGGCGACCTGGATCGCCAGCCGCCAGAGCTGGTCGAGCTCGGCCAGGGTCTGGCGCCACCGGGCCAGGGTCGCGTCCGCGGCCAGGAGCTCCCGGTAGAGGGAGCCGAGCCTGGCCTCGGTCCGCTCGATCGCCGCCTTGAGCCCCGGGGCCTCCCGCTCGAGGCGCGCCGCGGTGCCAGGGGGGTACTCCGTCGAGACCGCCTCGATCAGCCGTCCGAGGTCGGCCTCCATCAGCGCCCGCAGAGGTTGACTCATAGCGATCACCTCCTTCCCTACATATACTAAACATCTGATGAGCTATCCTGTCAAGCGAAAAATTCCAGCCGGTTGGTTCGGGCGAGGAGGGGCTTCAGCGAGCCTTGGGGGAGAGGGCCACCAGGAGCCGGTCCACCAGCCCCGGGGCCACGACGTCGGCGAGGAAGAGGAGCCGGGCGGGCGGGTAGGGGTGGACCTCGGGGCGCGGGCGCCGGATCGCCCGGATGATCCGGCGGGCCACGTGCTCGGCCGACTGGATCGGGCCGCGCCGGCCCGGAACGCCGAGGCGGTTCGTCTCCTGCTCGTGGAACTCCGACTCGGTCCCGATCGGGCAGACGCAGGTCACGTGGACCCCGGTGCCGAGGAGCTCCATCCTGAGGGCCTGGGAGAGCCCGACCAGCGCGAACTTGCTGGCCGCGTAGGCGGCGCGGTAGGGGGTGGCACGCTTGCCGACCACCGAGGCCACGTTCACGATGTGGCCCGACCCCTGGCGGAGCATGAGGGGCAGCGTCGCCAGGATCCCGTAGACCGCCCCGAAGAAGTTGACGGCCATGAGGCGCTCGAACTCGCGCGGGCTCGTCGCGGTGACGCGGGCGAGGAGGCCGACCCCGGCGTTGTTGACGAGGACGTCGATCCGTCCCCAGCGGGCCACGGTGGCGTCCACCAGGGCCCGGACCCCGGTCTCCTCGGCCACGTCGGTCGGGATCGCCAGGGCCTCCCCGCCGGCCGCCCGGATCTCCTCGGCCACGGCCGCGAGCCGATCCTTCCGGCGCGCCGCCAGGACCACCCGCGACCCGGCGCGGCCCAAGGCCAGGGCGGTGGCGCGCCCGATCCCGCTCGAGGCCCCGGTGACGATGACGACCGCGCCCTTCAGCTCGAACCCCATGGCAGCGACCGAACCTTCACCGGGGCTTGAGGTCGGGGTCCGTCGTCTCAGCCGGTCTCATGTTGATCGGCTCCTTGATCCAGTCCCGGATCCCCTTCCCCGCCAGCGGCTCATCCGCGAACCGCGGGATGACGTGCAGGTGGGCGTGGAAGACCTTCTGCCCCGCCACGCCCCCGCAGTTCCACCCCACGTTGTAGCCGGGGGGGTGGTGCTCACCATCGAGCAGGCGCTTGACCTCCCGGAGGAGCCGATAGGTGGCGGCCCACTCCTCCTTGGTGAGGTCGAAGACCGTCTCCCGGTGCGCCCGCGGGACGATGATCCCCGCCCCGACCAGCACCGGGTCGCTGGTCCTGAGAAACCGGCAGTGCTCGTTGGCCAGCCGGGTGTCCCGGGCGAGCACGGCCTCATCGCAGAACCGACAGTTCGTCCTGTCCGAGCCCGCCATGGTCATCTACTTGATGGAGGCGACCTGGCCGCCCGTCATCTTCTTGCAAGTGTCGCGCCGCATCACTGCCCCGGCGCTGGCCGGCTACTGTTCCAGATGTCGCGGTGAAGCTTCCACTGTCCCGCCTCTTGCTTCCAGATGACCACGTACTTGCCGGTGTCAACGACCTGGCCCCCTTCACCCTGGAGGGTATACCTCCCGACCTCGTTGGCAGCGCTTCCATAGCCCTCCACTTCAACGGTCTCGAGCTTGACTCCCGTGAGTCCCATGGTCATGACGCCCTGCCAGAACGTCTGGATCCCCTGCCTGCCTTCGATGACGTCGCTGTTGGGCGGGAGGATCTGACCGCGCTCAGTGTAGGCGGCGGCTATACTGCCCGCATCGCCGCGGCTGAAGGCCGCCATGAACTTTTCGTTCGCCGCCACAATCGCATCGCGGATCTCTTGGGGCATGGTTCTTTCCTCCCCGTTTTGAGAAAGGATTCCGTGCTGGCGAGGCGGATCGAGGCGCCCGGCCCTCCGGCCAAGGACCCGAGGCGCGACCCCGGGCGATCATCACTCCGCGGTCGTCGGATCGATCACCGACCTGACCTCCGAGATGCGGTTCGCCGGAAAGCCCCCTTGGCGGGCGTGCTCCCGCACCAGCTCGGGGCTGGGCGCGATGTACACGCAGTAGACCTTGTCGTCGGTGACGTAGCTCTCGACCCACTGGATCTTGGGCCCCAGCTTGCCGAGGACGCTGCACGACTTCTGCGAAATCGCCCGGAGCTCCTCGGGAGACAGCTTCCCCGCGCCCGGAAGATCGCGCTCGATCACGTACCTGGACATCGCCGTTCTCCTTTCGGTTTGAGGGATGTCCTGAGATAGGCCAAGTCTCGGCGTCCTCGGCGATCGGAACAAGGGCTTCTTCCATCCCTGGCTCAGCGGTAGGCGCAGGGGGGGACGAGGGTCTTCAGGGGACGAGGGCGCCCCCTCCATCGGCTCTCGGCCACCGGCTGGAAGGCCGAGAAGTGGGCGTCGTGGAGGAGCCCCTGGGTTCCGATCAGTCCCAGCGGCCCGGGATCGGGGTCCGGCACTTGGGGCAGGCCCCACCCGGCAGGAGGTTGTACTGGAGGATCGTGTACCCGACCCGCTCGATGAGGAGGGCGCGGCAGCCCGGGCAGTAGGTGTTCTCGTACGGCCCGACCCGGCCCGGGAGGTTCCCCGCGTAGACGTAGCGGAGGCCGGCCGCCACCCCGATCTCGGCGGCGCGGAGGAGGGTCCGGGCCTGGGTGTTCTCGCGGTCGGTCATCTTATAGTCCTGGTGGAAGGCGGTGACGTGCCAGGGGATCTCCGGCGAGACGGAGACGAGGAACCGGGCGATGTCGCCCAGCTCCTCGTCCGAGTCGTTGAATCCTGGGACCACCAGGGTGACGATCTCGAGCCAGAACCCCATCGCCTGGATCCGGCGGATCGAGTCCAGCACGACCTGGAGGACGCCCCCGAGCTTCCGGTAGTGCTTGTCGTCGAACCCCTTGAGGTCCACCTTGTAGAGGTCCACCCAGGGGCGGATGTAATCGAGGACCTCGGGGGTCGCGTTGCCGTTACTGACGTAGGAGCAGACGAACCCCTGCGGCTTGGCCGCCCGGAAGACCTCCACGGCCCACTCCGAGGTGATGAGCGGCTCGTTGTAGGTGCTGGTGAGGATCCGCGCCTTGTAGCGACGGGCCAGGGCGATGACGTCCTCGGGCGTGACGTCCTGAGGCGGCGTCCCCGCGACCGGGTCGCGCAGGGCCTGCGAGGTCAGGTAGTTCTGGCAGTTCCCCACCGCGACGAAGTTGGCGAGGTAGCTGTGGGCCCCCTCCACCTCGAGGTTGTAGACCCACCCCTCGAAGGGCTCCTCGCCGAGCGCGCGGATGGGGATGAGGAAGTGGGTGTCGGTCTCCAGGACCCGCCGGCGGATCGGCTCACGGTACCAGACCACGGTGTACTGCGTGGCCGCCTGGCGGACCGTTCGCCCTTCGATGACTTTCTCCTCGGGGAGCCGGCTCGGGTACACGGAGGGGAGGTACCCGAGGCGCAGGGCCAGCCACGCCACCCCGTAGGCGAGATCCTCCGAGACGGTGGTCAGGCTGACCTTGCCGTTCCGGTAAACATGCCCGTCGCCGGCCACGAAGGCGTCCAGGAACGCCTCCACCACCGAGGGGTCGGCCTCAAGGAGGACTGGCGGGACGCGCTTGGTCTCGGCCCGCTCCCCGCACAGGGTCGCGAGGACGAGGGCGAGGGAGCTCTTGCCGATAGTCACCGCGATCGAGGTCTTCCGGCGAACAACGTGAGGCTGGAGCCCGAAGACCTCGGCGAAGAGCCCCCGGACCTCCTCCGCCCGCGCGGCCTCGGTCGGGCCGAAGGTCAGAACCACCACCCGGCTGTTCGGCCGGTTCCTGGATCGAACCACGCACCCCTCCGCGCAGTAGTAGCCGAGGAGCCTCACGAGGGGCTTGTCCAGGGGCAGAACACGCGGAATGCCGGGCCGCCGCTCCATGTGGAAGCGGACGTGCTCTCCCTCGACTACGAGACCCCGCACCTGCTCGTAGACCCAAAGCCCCCGTCGCACCCGGCTCTGGACGTGGCGGATGTAGGAGGGGTCCTTGCCAAAGCCCGCGCCGATCTCCCGCGAGGTCCGCCCTTCGCCCGTGGCGGTCATGATCGCTTCCACCTCGGCGGGGGTGAGCTTCCTCGGGACCCTGAAGGTGCGCGTGGTCCCGTCGAGCAGGGCGGCGACGTCGAGGGACGCCACCCCGGACCGCGGAAGCGGCTTGGGGACTGCCAGGTAGTGTTCCGGCGTGAGGGAGCGGGCCTCGACGAGGCTCGGCGGCACCGCCGGATCGGAGGTGGCGAAGACGCGATGATCGGGCGTGCACCTGACCGCCGGTAGGTAGTAGGGGGTGATGACCACCAGTCGGCCGTGGTAGGGATGGCGGAAGACCTGGCGGATCGGCGCCGGCAGGCCCTGGTGGGTCACCGCCTCCCAGCCCGGAAGAGGCGCGGCCTCCCCC
>JACPHL010000054.1 GCA_016188625.1 Candidatus Rokuibacteriota bacterium
GCATCCGGGACCGGTCGGGAGGCTGGTCGATGGCATCCCAGAAGGGGGTGTCCACGGCCCCCGGGCAGAGGGCGGCCACGCGGATCCCCTGCCGGCGGACCTCCTCGGCCAGGACCCGGGTGAAGCCGAGCGCCCCGGCCTTGGCTGCGGTGTACCCGCTCGTGCCCGGGATCGGGCGCAGGGCGGCCAGCGAGATCACGTTGATGATCGTCCCCCGCCCCTGGCGGAGCATCGGCTCGAGGGCGGCCCGGCAGGCGAGGTAGGTCCCGGTGAGGTTGACGGCGATCATCTCCTCCCAGTCCTCGAGGCGCGAGACGCGGACGGGCGCGAAGGCCCCGGTCCCGGCCGAGGTCACCAGGATGTCGAGCCGGCCGAAGCGCTCGAGGACGGTCCGGACCAGGTGGGCGACCTCGGCCTCGCGGGTCACGTCGGTGGGGACCGCCAGGGCCTCCCCGCCCCCGGCCCGGACGGCCTCGACCACGACGTCCAGCTCCCGCGCCGTCCGGGCGGCCACGGCGCAGCGCGCGCCCTCGCGGGCGAAGGCCAACGCGATGGCGCGGCCGATCCCGCGCCCCCCGCCGGTCACGAGCGCCGCCTGCCCCTCGAGCCGTCTCATCGCCGCCCTCGCCGGGGGGCCGCGCCCTCCGGGCCCCGACCCAGGCGGGTCAGATCACGCTGCCCCGCGGCTTGATGAGCTCCATGAACTCCGCCCGGGTCCCGGGGTTCTCCTGGAAGACCCCGAGCATGGCGCTCGTCACCGCCTTGGAGTTCTGCTTCTCCACCCCGCGCATCACCATGCAGAGGTGGAGGGCCTCGATGACCACCGCGACGCCCTTGGGCTCGAGGGCCTCCTGGAGGGTGTGGGCGATCTGGGTCGTCAGGCGCTCCTGGACCTGGAGCCGGCGGCTGAAGACCTCCACCAGGCGGGCCAGCTTGGAGAGGCCGATGATCTTCCGTTCGGGGATATAGGCGATGTGGCACTTGCCGAAGAAGGGAAGGAGGTGGTGCTCGCACAGGGAAAAGAGATCGATGTCCTTGACGATGACCATCTCGTCGTAGTCCTCGACGAAGATGGCGTCGTTGAGGACCTCGCGGAGGTCGCGATCGTACCCCGAGGTGAGGTAGCGGAGGGCCTTCTCCACCCGCTCGGGCGTCTGCTCGAGCCCCTCCCGGTGGGGATCCTCTCCCAGCTCCTTCAAGAGCCGGCGGATGAGCTCCTTCATGGGTGATCTCCCTCTCCCCCGTACTCGAAGCGGTTGTTAGGGGTCTCGACCAGGGCCACCCGCTCGAGGGCCCCCGGCGGGAGGCGGGGCTCGAGCATCCGGAAGAAGGCCGCCGCGAGGTTCTCCCCGGTGGTGATGGTCCCGGCGAGGGCCGGGACATCCCCGTCCAGGTCGCGGTGGTCCACGAGGTCGAGGAGCGCGGCCTGGATCGTCTGCTCCAGGGCCCCGAGGTCCATCACCATCCCGTCGGCCCCCACCTCCCCCTTCACGGTCACCTCGAGCCCGTAGTTGTGGCCGTGGGGCCGGTAGCACGGGCCGTACACCGTCCGGTTCTCCGCCTCCGTCAGCCGGGGGCTGGCCAGCCGGTGGCCGGCCGAGAAGTGGACGAGCTTGGTCAGGTAGACGACGGGTCCGCTCACTGGTCCACCTTGGGGGGGAGCGGCGTCGCTCCGCCCCCGAGCCCCCCCACCACCCGGGGCCGCGGGTAGGTGGCGATCGCGAGAGGTGGGTGGCTCATCCGTAGTAGTCCACGTGCCTCCCAGAGCCGGAGCCGCCAGAGCCGGTCCGCCCCCAGCTTCGGCTGGAGGAGCTCCCAGATCAGTCGGACCAGGTTCTCGGCGGTCGGAATCGCGCCGCCCTCGAAGCTCGGGTCCTCGTTCAGGTAGGCGTGGTCGAAGCGATCCAGGACCGTCTCGGCCACCACCCGCTTCAGCTCGGCCAGGTCCATCACCATCCCGGTCCGCGCGTCCACCTCTCCCCGGATCGTCACCTCCAGGGTGTAGTTGTGGCCGTGGACCGCGGCGAGCCCGCCGTAGTGCCGCCGGTTCTCCGCCGCGGACCAGCCGGGGCGCGCGTAGCGGTGGGCCGCCGAGAAGGTGAAGCGCCGCGTGGCGTAGACCGGGCTCACGGGGCCTCCCGGACGTAGACCCGGGCCTTCCATGAGACCCCGAGCCCGAGCCAGTCGCGCACTGCCGACTCGAGGAGGAAGGCCAGGACGCACGCCGCCCCCACGGGGTAGGTGGGCGCCCAGGCCGGGTCGTAGCCGCGGCGCGACCGGAAGGGAACCTCCGCCCCGACGATCAGCCCGGTCGCGAGGGCGGCCGCGCCGAGGGCCGGGCCGGGCCCGCCGGCGACGGCGAGCGCCAGGAGGGCCGCGGGCGGCCAGACCCCGACCAGGACGAGATCGAGGGCCGCGAGGGCGACCTTGGCCGGGCGCCGCTCCCGGAGGGCGTAGAGGTTCTTGGTCCAGCCGCGGCGGAGCTCACCGAGGGAGCTGTACATCCGGGCGGCCACCAGGGCCGTGCCGTCGGCGAACGCGATCCGGCGCCGCCACCCCTTGATCGCCCGGGCGAGGGCCACGTCCTCGAGGATCTCGCGACCCGTCCGCCGGTGGCCGCCCACCCGCTCGTAGGCCTCCCGCCGGACGAGGATGAAGATCCCGTTCGCCGCGGCCACGGGGGAGGCCGGGTCGTTCACCGCGTGGAGGGGGTACCACCGGTCCAGGAGGCCGAAGACCACGGGCTGGATCACCCGCTCCCAGAACCCCTCCACGAGCTGCCGGCTGACCAGCGAGAGGAGGTCGAGCCGTCCGGCCTGCGCGAAGCCGAGGGCGCGGGCGACCGACCCCGGGGCGTGGACGGTGTCGGCGTCGGTGAAGAGGAGCCACGCCCCGCGGGCCTGCTCGGCCCCCCGGGCGAGGGCGAAGCTCTTCCCGGTCCACCCGGGCGGCGGCCCCTCGATCCGGAGGTAGCGGACGCGCGGGTCCTCGCGGGCCGCCCCCTTGACGATGGCGGCGGTCCGGTCCTCGGAGGCGTCGTCGATCACCAGGATCTCGAGGGGGGCGTAGCTCTGGGCCCGGAGGGAGGCCAGGCAGGCCGGCAGCCGCCGCTCCTCGTTGCGGGCCGGGACCAGCACGGAGACCAGGGGCGCGCCTTCGGGGGCGGGGGCCTCATCCACCCGGAGGCGGGCGCGGTGGCGATAGAGCGCGCGGGTGACGACGGCCAGCCGCCAGCAGGCCGGGAGGAGGACCGAGAGGGCGAGGAGAGGGGTGACCGCCACCGGCCTACCGCCCCTGGAAGCGGGGCGGGCGCTTCTCCAGGAACGCCCGGGTCCCCTCGCGGTAGTCCTCGCTCTCGAAGGCCTCGATCTCGGCCCGCTCGATCGCCTCGTGTCGCGACGCCCCGCCGTCCGCCTGGACCGCATCGATGACGAGCTTGGCCCCCTGGACGGAGAGGGGCGCGTTGGCCGCCACCTTCCGGAGGTAGTCGTAGGTGTAGGGCTCGAGCTCCTCCGGCG
>JACPHL010000080.1 GCA_016188625.1 Candidatus Rokuibacteriota bacterium
GCGACGGCGCGGATGGCCTTCCCCGTCTTCGTCCGCTTGACGAAGACCATGAGGCCGATCAGGAGGGGAGCGACCGTGGAGAAGAGGAAGATGTCCTTCGTGGTGAAGAGGATCGTGCTCTCCTCCCCGAACAGGTACGGGGCCAGGTTGACGGTCGGGAAGATGTTGGGGTAGAGGATCTGGCTCGGGCCGTACCAGTTCTGCATGATGTTCTCGAGGACGAACGAGGCCCCGATGGCGGTGATGAAGGCGATGATCCGGGGCGTGTTCCGGAGCGGCTTGTAGCAGATTCGGTCGATGGTGGCGTTGAGGGTCCCGCAGCAGAGCATGGTGATCGCCATGACGACCGGGATCATCCAGACCAGGTGGTACCAGGCGACCGAGACGATCAGCGATTGCGGGACGTTCAGCCAGATCAGGAGCGTGAGCGAGATGTAGAAACCCATGGCGGAGACATCGCCGTGGGCGAAGTTGATCAGCTCGATGAGGCCGTAGACCATCGTGTAGCCGAGGGCGATGAGGGCGAGATACGAGCCGGTCGTCAGGCCGTTCAGGAGTTGCTGGACGAGGACTTCAGTCCCGGTCATAGAGGGATGGGAGGTGGGGGGCCGGGGTGTCCCGGCCCCCCTTCTCGGACGCTACTTCTTGGGGCAGTTCTTCGGGTGCATGTCGCCGCTGATGCCGTAAAGGTACTTCCACTTGCCGTCCTTGACGACCCAGGCGACCATGTCGGTTCGGTTGGTGTCACCGTTCTTGTCAAGGCTGAACTTCCCGGTGACCCCCTCGAAGTTCTTGGTGTTGCGGAGCGCCTCGAGGATCTTTGCCCGGTCCTTGGCTCCCGCCCGCTTGATGGCGTCCAGGCTCACGATCGCTGCATTATAGGCGTAGAGGGCCCACCCGATCGGTTCTTCCTTGTGCTTGGCGAGGTAGTCCTTGTAGAACTTCTTCCCGACCTCGGTCGGGAGCTGGTCGGGCGGGAACGCGGCAAAGGTGATCAGCACGTTGTCGTTCACCGCCGCCGGGGTGGCCTGGTCGATCAGGCCCGGGGAGTAGAGGCCGTCCGGGCCCATGAACTTGATCTTGGGGAACATCCCGAGGGCCTTCATCTGCTGGATGATCTGGACGCCGCCCGAGTCGATGACGAACCCGCCGTAGACCATCTCGGCCCCCGAGGCCCTGACCTTCGTCAGCAGGGCCCGGAAGTCGATGTCCACGGACTCGACGCCGTCCTGGCCGAGGACCTGAAGCCCGAGCTGCTTCGCCTTCTTGGCGAAGACGTCGGCGATCCCCTTTCCGTAAAGCTGCCGGTCGTCGAGGACGTAGACCTTCTTGTACCCCAGGCAGGCCGCCCAGGCGGCGCCGGCGTCGCCCTGGATGTCGTCGGCGGGGTGGGTCCGGAAGTAGTTGATCTTCCCGCTCGGCTGGTAGATGCCCGGCTCCCCGGGGCCGAAGCCCGCCTTGGTGAGGCCGGGGTAGGTGTTGGCCGGGGTGACCTGAGCCAACCCCGCCTTGTTGGTGATCGGCTGGGCGATCTTGGACGCGCCGGAGTTGTAGGTGGCCAGGTAGACCATCACGTCCTTGTCGGCCACGGCCTTCTGGGCGTTCTCCGCCTCGACCGTCCCGTCCCAGCTGCCGGTCGTCGGCGAAGCGTCGTCCATGTTGACGACCTGGATGCAGTAGCCGGCCACGGCCCCGCCGTAGTGCCCCACGGCGATGTCCACGGCCCGCTTCATCGCCGTCCCCTCGGGGATCATGGCCCCCTGCATGGGCCAGCTCGTGACGAGCTTGATCGTCCCCTTGGGACACTGCTGGGCGTCGCCGGCCATCGGGAGCCCGAGGGCGACGACCGCCACCAGGACAAACAGGCTCAGCCCCTTCCATCCTTTCATAGAGGTCCCTCCTCTCCGAGGTATCCGAAACGGCATAGAAGCACCAAAGAATCGGCGGGCGGCCACCCCGCCCTCTCGTCCGAGGCCCTCCCTCACCCCCCCCGAAGACGCTTGAAAAATGCACGCCTCCCCTACTATGGCCCCAGCCCCCTGTCAAGATGCACCAGGCCTAGATCAGCTTGAGGGAGCGGGCCATGGCCAGCCGCTCCCCCCGGCCCCGTTTGGGGAGGGGGCGGTCCCGAGCGGAACGTTACGCGGAGCGGCGCGGGTCCCCGTCGTGAGCGGGCCGGGTGGGGAAGCCGGCTCGCGGGCGGAACACGACCAGGAGGGGCCCCGCCCGGCGAGCCCGAGACGGGTGCGCCGCGGAGCGTGTGGAGCAAGGGACCGACGCCTCCCACGGGGCCGTCCTGCGGGGGGCGGAGCCCCCCTCCGAGTTCCCTAGATCAGCTTGAGGGAGCGGGCCATGGCCAGCCGCTCCTCGGCCAGCCGGTCGGCGGCGCGGTAGGTGGGGATCCGCTCCCGGCGGGCGAGGGTGATGACCTCCTTCATCCGCTCACGGATCCGCCCGACGTTCCGCCAGGCCCGCTCCCGGTTGAACCCCCCCTTCTGGAGCCGGTCGGTGTCGTAGATGGTGCCGCCAGCGTTGGCGATGTAGTCCGGGGCGTAAAGGATGCCGCGCTTGGCCAGGAGGTCGCCGTGGCGCTCCTCGCCGAGCTGGTTGTTGGCGCTCCCGCAGACGATCTTGCAGCGGAGCTCGGGGATGGTCCTGGTGTTGAGGATCCCCCCCAGGGCGTAGGGGGCGAAGATGTCGCAGGGCTGGGCGTGGATCTCGCCGGGCGGGACCGCCTTGACCCCGAGCTGGCGCCGGGCCCGATCCACCTTGGCGCGGTCGATGTCCGCCACCACGACCTTGGCCCCCTCCTTGACCAACCCCTCCAGGGCCGGCCACCCCACCGCCCCGAGCCCCTGGAGGGCCACCCGCCGCCCCTTCATGGGTTCCGAGCCGTAGACCTCCTCGCAGCAGGCCTTCATCGCCTGCTGGACCCCGTAGGCCGTGGCCGGCCCGATGGGCCCCGCCCCGCCGCAGTGCTCCGGGAGGGTCACCACGTGCTCGGTCTCCCCGTAGAGGACCTCCATGTCGTCCAGCGTGGTCCCCACGTCCTCCCCGGTCTGGTACTCGCCGCCCAGGCTCTGGATGAACCGCCCCATGGCCCGGAGGAGCCCCTCGGTCTTCTCCGTCTTGGGGTCGCCGATGATGACGGCCTTGCCGCCGCCCAGGTTGACGCCGGCCGCCGCGTACTTGTAGGTCATCCCGCGGGCCAGCCGGAGGGCGTCCATGATCGCCTCCTCCTCGGAGGCGTAGGTCCACATCCGGAGCCCCCCGGTGGCGGGCCCGAGGTCGGTGGAGTGGATGGCGATGACCCCCCGCAGCCCGACCTCCCGGTTCGTGCAGAGGACGAGCTTCTTGTAGCCGTAGCGGACGAGGTAGTCGAAGATAGGGCTCTTCATGGCGCGACACATTTCTAGCACAGGCGGCCCGGCGCCGCAAGGCGCCCGGGGCTCACCTGCTGAGGGGCGGCGCGGGGATCTCGAGGGCCGCGACGACCCGGTTCTGCCCCCAGGCGGCCGGATCGTCCGAGACGACCCGGACGACGAAGTAGCGGGCTCTGAGGGGGTCGCCCTGGCCGTCGAAGCCGATCGTGCCGGTGACGCCCCGGTAGCCCGTCACCTTCCGGACCGCCCGGCTGACCTCGGCCCGATCGGGCCGGGCCCCGCCGGCCTCCCGGATGGCCGTCGCGATCGCCAGGAGGAGGATGGCCGTCGCGTCGTACGCCTGGGCGGCGAAGGGCTCGGGCTCCTTGCCGAACCGGGTCCGGTACTCCTCGGCGAAGCCCGCCGCCTCGGGGTAGAACCCGACCGGGCCGACGACCAGGGTGTAGTGCACGCCGACGGCGGCCGGGCCGGCGAGCCGGGCCAGGGCCGGGGAGTTCATCCCGTCCGGGCCGAGGAGCCTCGCCCGGACCCCCTTCTCCCGAGCCGCCCTGAAGAGACCGCCGGCCTGGGCGTAGATCCCGCCGAAGTAGACGAGGTCGGGGTCCCGCTCGGCGAGGCGGGCGACGATCGCCCCGACGTCGGCCCGCTCCTCGACGGCCTCGAACCCCTGGATGGCGATCCCCAGCGCCCGGGCCTTGTCGCGGAAGGCCTCCGCCACCGCCCGGCCGTAGGGGGTCCCGTCGTGGAGGAGATAGGCCGAGGCGACCCCGAGGTGCTGCTGGGCGAAGAGCGCGGCCGCCTCCCCCTGGGCGTCGTCCCTCCCGCACACCCGGCTCACGTTGGGGTAGTTCCGGTCCGTGACCAGGGGGTTCGTGTTGGCCGGCGAGATCATGGCCAGGCTCGCCTCCCGGTAGATCTCGGAGGCGGGCAGCGTCACCCCGAGGTTCAGATGGCCGACCACCCCCACGATGGCCGGATCGGCGGAGATGATCCTGGCGTTGGCCACGCCCACGGCCGGCTTGCCCTGGTCGTCGAAGGGGACCAGCTCGACCCGGAACCCGAGCCGCTCCACCGGCCCCTTGAGCTGCTCGACGGCCAGCCGGGCCCCGAGCATGATCGCCTCGCCCGCGGGCGCCTGGGCCCCGGACAACGGGCTTTGGGTGCCGATCTTGACGAGGCCCGCTGGTTGGGTACGGCCCCGCGTGGCGGAGGGGAGCCCCGCGACGGTCACGGCCAGGAAGAGGAGGAGCAGTCGCGCGAGCCGGCGGCGCAGTCTCATGCTCTCCCGCTCCTAACGGGCGCCGAAGAACCCGATCGGGGAGAACGCCAACGCCCGGCCGAGGCCGGACAGCGCGCCCACTGCGGGCATCTCAGGCCCCTTCGCCGAGATAAGCCCGGCGGATCTCGACGTTCTCCGCGAGGCTCCGGGCCGATCCCTCGAGGACGACGGCCCCGGCCTCCAGCACGTACCCGCGCTGGGCGATCGTCAACGCCATCGCCGCGTTCTGCTCGACGAGCAGGATGGTCGTCCCCTGGCGGTTGATGTCCTGGACTGTCTCGAAGATCTGCTCCACGAGCACCGGGGCCAGCCCCATGGACGGCTCGTCCAGCAGGAGGATCCGGGGCGCCGCCATCAGCGCGCGGCCGATGGCCAGCATCTGCTGCTCGCCGCCCGAGAGCGTCCCCCCCACCTGGGCCCGCCGCTCCTTGAGGCGCGGGAACAGGGCGAAGACGCGATCGAGGTCCTGG
>JACPHL010000060.1 GCA_016188625.1 Candidatus Rokuibacteriota bacterium
AGACCCGCTTGTAGACGTAGAGGCTCACCGTCTCCGTGGCCACGCCGGGCCCGCCCCCCGTGAGGAGGAACACCGTGTCGAAGATCTTGAAGGCGTCGATCATCCGGAGGAGGACCAGGACGCACATGAGCGGGGTGAGCATGGACCAGGTCAGGCGCCAGAAGGTCTGCCACGGCGAGGCCCCGTCCACGGCCGCCGCCACGTAGGGGTTGACCGGGAGGCTCTGGAGGCCCGCGAAGAGCCCCAGGGCCATGAAGGGGGTCCACTCCCAGACGTCGATCAAGACCAGCGCCACCAGGGCCCAGGTCGGGGAGCTGAACACCGAGGTCCCCTGGAGGAGGCCGAAGCGGTCCAGGACGTTGTAGGTGAGGAACCCCCAGGAGCCGGCCAGCATGATCTTCCAGATTATGGCCACGACCACCGGCGCGAGGATCGTGGGGATGAAGAGGATCGGCAGGAGCACGGGGCGGCCGTAGATCCTCTGGTGGAGGAGGAGGGCGATCCCGAGCCCGGCGAGGAACTCCAGGGGGACCGCGGTGGCGATGATGAGCCCGGTCACCGCCATCGTGTTCCAGAAGAGGTGGTCGCCGAGGAGCCGGGCGTAGTTCTCGAGCCCCGCGAAGGGGCCGGGCGTCGTGAAGGACATCGTCCGGAAGGAGAGCGTCACGGTGTAGAGGAAGGGGATCAGGGCCACGGCCACGAGGGTCGCCATGGCCGGGAGGAGCAGGAGGTAGGGGTAGAGCCCCTCCCGGACCTGCTCCCGCCGGGTGATCGCCTCGGCAGCCGCGGCCCCGATCGCCATCAGAAATCCTCGGAGGGGGGCTCCGCTATTTCAGGAAGCACCGGGTGCAGAGCTTCTCCACGTCGCGCTGGGCGCCGGCGAGGGCGTCCTCGGCCGATTTCTTCCCCAGGGCCACGTCGTGGAGCGCCGTCACGAAGATGTCGTTGATCTGGTAGAGCTCCGGGACCCTGGGCTTCGGGTTCCCGTACTTCAGGGTCTCGCGCATGGCGGCGTAGAGCGGCTTCCACTGCCCGGTCGCGAAGGGGAGCGCCCAGCCGGACTCGCGGATGGGGATCGCCCCGGCGCCGGTGGCGAACCACCGCTCCTGGGTCTTCTTCTCGGCGAGCCACTGCAAATAGAGGTACGCCGCCTCGGGGTTCTTGGAGGCCTTGTTGACGATCAGGAGGGACGGCTCGGCCTCGGCCGAGCGGACCTTCTCGTTCCCCTTCTTGTACGGGATCCCGGCGTAGACGAACTTGCCGGCGAACTTCGACTTCTCCGGCCGGTCGATCCCGAAGATGAAGTCCGACCAGGCGATCGTCTGGGCCGCGATCCCGTTCCCCATCACCGTCGGGACGTCGATGAGCGAGTACTCGGCCTGGCCCGGCGGCGAGAACTTCCACAGCCCCGCCCAGAACTTCACCGCCTCGACGTTCTCCTTCCGGTTGATGGTGGGCCGCCCCTCCTTGTCGAAGAGGTCGCCGCCCCAGTTCTTGATGTGATTGTTCCAGACATCCCAGCCCGTGGTGCCGCCCTTGATCCCCTCGAGGACGATCCCGTAGAAGTCCGCCTCGAGAGCCTTGCCGGCCAGCTTCTGCCCCTTCTTCCGGGTGAAGAACTCGGCGATGTCCCGCACCTGCTCCCACGTCTTGGCCGGGCCCAGGTCATAGCCGTACTTCTTCTTGAAGGCCGCCTTCTCCTCGGGGTGCCCCAGGAGGTCGCCCCGCGCCCAGTAGACCGAGTTGTAATTCCAGTTGACGAACCCGATGTACTTCCCGCCCACCTTGGCCAGGCGGTCCCAGACCGGCTGGATCAGGTCCTTGGCGTCGAAGTCGGGGTTCATGAGCTTCGGGCTGGCCATGAAGTCGTCGACGAAGCGGATGACCCCCGCCTTGAGGAGCCGGCCGACCTGGGGGGAGTGGAGCATGATCAGATCGTAGGCCCCCTGGCCCGAGAGGAGGTCGGCCTCGCCCTTGGAGATGACCAGGAAGTGGTTGACCAGCTCCCACTCCACGTTGATCCCCGTCTCCTTCTCGAAGTCCCCCTTGATCGCCGCCATGGCGTCCTGGATGGGGGTGGTCTCGTCCAGGACCTTGATGGTCTTCCCCTTGTAGGGCCCGGCCGCCTCGCGGTAGGACCACGCCCCGGCCTCGTCCAGGGCCGTGAGCAGGATGCCCGCCGCCAGCGCGACCACGACCGCCGACCATCTCATCCGTGCCCGTCGCATGATCGACCTCCTTTCCGGTTCAGACGCCCCGGCCAGTCCCCCGATCGAAGACATAGAGTCGCTCGGGGTTTACCCGGAGCCACACCGCCTCTCCCGGGGTGAAAGGGGTGTGGCCCTGGAGCTTGACCTTGACCGCCTGCGGGCCGATCCGGGCGGTCAGGATCCCGTACTTCCCGAAGGGCTCGTAGATATAGACCTCGGCCCGGAGCCCCCGATCGCCGTCCCGGGTGACACCGATGTCCGTCGGCCGGATCCCCAGGACCACCTCCTCGCTGGTCCGACCCGCGAGCCGACGCTCCACCTCGCGCCCGAGCGGCACGCTGAACCCCGGCCCCGCGGCGGCGAGCCGATCCCCCTCGCGGCGGAGCGCGGCGGCGAGCAGATTCATCGGCGGGTCGCCGAGGAGTCGCGCCACGGCCGTGGTCGCCGGGCGGGCATAGACCTCCTCGGGCGGGCCCTCCTGCTGGATCTCCCCGCCCAGGAGCACAACTAGCCGGTCGGCCACCGCCATCGCCTCGAGCCCGTCGGGGGTGGTCCAGAGCGCCGGGACCCCGCGGGCCCGGAGGAGGCGCTTCAGCTCCCCCCGCAGGCGGTGGCGGAGCTTGGCGTCCAGGTGGGCGATCGGCTCGTCCAGGCAGAAGACGGCGGGCTCCCGGGCCAGGGTCCGGCAGAGGGCGACCCGCTGCCGCTGGCCGCCCGAGAGCATGTGGGGGTAGCGGCCCAGGAGCCCGTCGATCTCCAGGAGCCGGGCGATCTCGACGATCCGCTCCCGAACGCCCCCGTTCCGGCCTCCGGCGGCGCCGAGGGCGAAGGCGCAGTTCTGGTACACGCTCAGATGCGGGTAGAGGGCGTAGGACTCGAACATCATCCCCACGTTCCGCCGCTGGGGCGGCCAGCCCGTCACGTCGGCGCCCCCCAGGCGGATCGACCCCGCGGCCGGGCGGAGGAGCCCGGCCACGAGCCGGAGGGTGGTGGTCTTGCCCGCGCCCGACGGGCCGAGGATCGCGACCAGCTCGTCCCCCACCCTGAGGGTCACCCCGCGCAGGACCGGCGCCCGGCCGTAAGCGTGGGAGACTTCCGAGAGCTCGAGGACCGCCATGGCCTATGCTCCGAGGGCTCCGGCCCCCCCCGCGGGAGGCGCCGGCCCCTCGCTCCACACGCTCCGCGGCGCACCCGTCTGTGGCTCGCCGGGCGGGGCCCCTCCTCCTTCGTTCCGAGCCCGCCTTCCGGCTTCCCCACCCGGCTCGCTCACGACGGGGACCCGCGCCGCTCCGCTTAAACGTTCCGCTCGGGGCCGACGCCTCCCTCGGGGCCCCCCTCGGCGTACTCGCGCGCGACCCCCACGGCCTCGGGCCGGATCCCGAAGAGGACCTCGCGGCCGGCGCCCGCGGCCTCGAGCCGGGCCAGGAGCGGTCGAGGGAGCGGCAGGTCGTGGGGACCGAGCCGGAGGGCCGGGGTCGCGCCGTCGGCGAGCGTGCCGGGGAGGAGGTTCATGGGCGGCTCCCCGATGAAGCCGGCGACGAAGACCGTGGCGGGCCGATGGTAGAGCGCCTCCGGGGAGCCCGCCTGCTGGAGCCGGGCCGCGTGCATGACGGCCACGCGGTCGGCCATGGCCATCGCCTCGACCTGGTCGTGGGTCACCAGGATCGTCGTCACGCCGGTGTCCTTCTGGAGCCGCTTGAGCTCGGCCCGGAGCTCGGCCTTGAGCTCCGCATCGAGATGGGAGAGCGGCTCGTCCAGGAGGAGGAGGTTGGGGTCGCGGACCAGGGCCCGGCCGATGGCGATCCGCTGCTGCTGCCCCCCCGAGAGGCCGTCCACCCGCTGGTCGAGGAGGTCGGCGACGTGGAGCATCTCGGCCACCTGGCCCACGCGCCGGGCGATCTCGGCCCGGGGGAGGCGGCGGACCCGGAGGGGGAAGGCGATGTTCTCCCCCGCCGTCATCCGGGGGTAGAGGGCGTAGTCCTCGAAGACCATGGCGATGTTCCGGGCCCCCGGCTGGAGCCTTTTCACCGGGCGGTCGTCGAAGAAGATCTCGCCCCCGGAGGGGGGCTCCACCCCCGCGATCATCTTGAGGGTCGAGGTCTTCCCGCACCCCGAGGGGCCCAGCAGGGCCAGGAGCTCGCCGGAGCGGACCTGGAGGTCGAGGTCGCGGACCGCCTCCACGGCCCCGTAGTACTTGGTGAGCTGCTCCAGTCGGATCGTCGCCATCAGCGGAGCGCCGCCTCGACCTCCGGGAGGGAGACGACGTAGCCGAAGACGTGGCCGAGGCAGAGGAGGGCCGCCTCGTGCCGCTCCGGGGCCGTGCCCGCCACGCACTCCCGCGGGACGACGCACCGGAAGTCCAGGTTCCGGGCGTGCTGGACCGTGGAGGTCACGCAGACGTCGGTGCAGACGCCGGCCACGATCAGGTTCTCGGCCCGAAGGCCGCGGAGGAGGGTCTCCAGGTCCGTCCCGAGGAAGGCGTCATAGCGCCGCTTGCCCATGATCCGGTAGTCGGTGGGCGCCACCTCGAGCCGTTCGGCCAGCTCCATCCCGGGCGTCCCCTCGAGGCAGTGCGGCGGCTCGAACTGAAGCTCGATCCCGAAGTCCGACTTGTCGGCCCGGTGCATCTCCTGGGTGAAGACGACGGGGATCCCGAGGGCGCGGGCCCGGGCGGTGAGCCGGTTGATCGCCGGGATGATCGCGCGCCCGCCGGGTGTCTCGATCGGCGCCCCCGGATCGAGGAAGTCCCGCTGCATGTCGATCACCAGGACCGCGGTCCGCTTCGGATCGAGAGGTGGCAGCGCCATGTCGTCTCCTCAGGCCGACCCGAGGGGCCGCGCCCCGGCCTCGCGGATCAGGGCCAGGATCCGATTCGGGCTGAGCGGGGTCCGCGTCACCTTCACCCCGAAGGGCGCCAGGGCGTCCTCCACCGCGTTGGCCACCGCCGCCGGCGGCCCGATCGCCCCCCCCTCCCCTAGCCCCTTCACCCCCAGCGGGTTCCGGGGCGAGGGGAATTCCAGATGCACCGTCCGGATCGCCGGCACCTCCATCGCCGTCGGTACGAGGTAGTCCATAAAACTCGCGGTCAGGAGCTGTCCCTGCTCGTCGTACATCATCTCCTCCAGCAGGGCGCCCCCCACCCCCTGCGCCACCCCCCCCCGCACCTGCCCCTCCACGATCAGGGGGTGAATCACCCGCCCGCAGTCGTGCGCCACCCCGTAGCGGAGCACCCTCACCTGCCCCGTCTCCGCGTCCACCTCCACCACCGCCGCGTGCACCGCGCTCGCGTACGTCACCGTCGGCACCCCCTGGTACACCGTCGCCGTGAACCCCACCCCCGCCCCCGCCTGGGCAAAGCTGGGGAGCGCGGATTGGATCACCCGCCCCAGGGGCACCGCCGTGCTCGGGACCCCCCGCACGAAGACCTGCCCTCCCTCAAGCTCCAGGTCCTCCGCCTTCGCCTCCAGCACCCCCGCCGCCACCGCCAGCACCTGCGCCCGCACCTGCCCCGCCGCCGCCGCCACCGCGTTCCCCGCCACCACCGCGCCCCGGCTCGCAAAGGTGCCAATGCCGAAGGCGATCGCCCCCGTGTCCCCCCCCACGACGCTCACTGATTCCAGGAGGACCCCCAGGGCATCGGCGGCGATCTGCGCGAAGCTCGTCTCGTGCCCCTGCCCCTGCGAGCACGCCCCCGTCGCCACCCATACCCCCCCCGTCGCGTCCAGCCGCACCACCGCCCCCTCGTACGGCCCCAGCCCCGTCCCCTCCACGTACGCCGCCACCCCCACCCCCCGGTACACCCCCCGCGCCCGCAGCGCCCCCTGCTCCGCCCGGACCCCCGCGTAGTCCACCGCCGCCAGGGCCGCCTCCAGGGCCCCGGGAAAGTCCCCGGAGTCGTACACCAAGGGGTTCCCGTCCCGGTACAAGAGCCCGGTGTCGTACGGCAGCGCCTCCGGGCCGATCAGGTTCCGCCGCCTGAGCGCCGCCGGGTCCACCCCCACCGCCCGCGCCAGCCGCTCCAGCCCCCGCTCCATCGCGAACACCGCCTCCGGCCGCCCCGCGCCGCGGTAGGGGGCATGCGGGGCCTTGTTGGTCGCCACCGCGGCCACCTCCACGGCGAAGTTCCGCACCTTGTAGGGGCCGAGAAGATGGGCGACGGTGTTGTACGGGAGGACGATCCCCCAGGGGTTGAACGCCCCCTGGTCGAGGAGGATCCGGTCACGGACCGCGAGGAGCGTCCCGTCCCGGCGCGCCGCGAGCTCGAGGTCGTGGATCTGCTCGCGCGCGTGGGCGGCCGCCTGCATGTGCTCCCGCCGGTCCTCGATCCACTTCACCGGCCGCCCGAGGCGCACCGCCAGAAGGGGGATCAGCATGTCCTCCTGGTAGACGGCAGCCTTGGTCCCGAACCCGCCTCCCACGTCGGGGGTCACCACCCGCACCCGATGGGCGGGGATCCCCAGCACCTCGGCGAGCGCCCGCTGGAGGAGGTGGGGGATCTGGTGGGAGGTCCAGACCGTGACGGTCGTCTCCCGGCTGCCCGACTCGGCAACGATCCCCCGGGTCTCGATCGGCATCCCGACATACCGTTGGATTCGGAACCGCTCCCGGACCACGACGTCCGCCCGGTGGAAGGCCCCCTCCACATCCCCGATCGCGTGGCTGAAGTGGACCGCCACGTTGTCCGGCCACTCCGGGTGCACCCGCGAGGCCCCCGGCGCGAGCGCCGCCTCCGGGTCCACCACCGCCGGGAGCGGCTCGTACTCGACCCGGATCCGCTCCAGGGCGTCCTCGGCCAGGGCCCGGCTCTCCGCCACCGCCACGGCCACCGCCTCCCCCACGTAGTGGACCCGGTCCCTGGCGAGGGGGTACTGGATCCCGCGCCGGACGGTGAACGTGATCCGGCTGACCAGGCCTGGGGGCGCTACCCCCGATTCCAGGAGCGGCTTCATCCGGTCCCCGAGGTCG
>JACPHL010000061.1 GCA_016188625.1 Candidatus Rokuibacteriota bacterium
CGAGCTGACTGAGGCCGACAGCCAGGTGGAGCTGGATCGGCGGAGGCCGGGACAGAGCGCCATCACCACCCCGCGGCAGGAGGAGGACCGCGCGCAGATCCTCAGTGGGGTGTTCGAGGGGAAGACGCTGGGGAGTCCCATCTGCGTTCTGGTGTGGAACAAGGATGCGCGGCCCGATGACTACCTGCTGTTCCTGGGCCGATTCACCGAGGCCAAGGGCGTGATCCAGGCGGTCATCGGGGTAACCCTGGTCTGGTTCTTCGCCTGGTGGCTCGGCGGCAAGATGCGGCTGGACGACAAGCTACGGGCGGTGATGGCCACCTCGGTGTCCATCTGCGGCGTCTCGGCCGCCATCGCCGCCACCGGGTCGGTCCTGGCGAAGAAGGAGCAGCTCTCCTACACGGTGGCGCTGGTGTTGCTCTTCGCCCTGCCGCTCATGGTGCTCATGCCGTGGATGGTCGGCGTCCTGGGCCTGAACCAGGTCGTGGGGGGCGCCTGGATCGGCGGCAACATCGACACCACGGCGGCGGTGGTGGGGGCGGGGGCCCTGGCGGGGAAGGAGGCGCTGCAGGTTGCTACGGTGGTGAAGCTCTCCCAGAACGCCATCATCGGCTTCGCGGCGTTCTTCCTGGCCCTGTACTGGGTGCTGGCGGTGGAGCGGAAGCCCGACGAGCGGCCGTCGCCCATGGTGATCTGGCACCGGTTCCCGAAGTTTGTCCTCGGGTTCATCGTGGCCTCGATCCTCGGCACCGCCGGGGTCTTCGGGAAGACGCAGCTCGGGGCCATCTCGAACTTCAGCAAGTGGTGCCTGCTCCTAGCGTTCGTCTCCATCGGCCTCGAATTCGCCTTCCGGGAGTTCGGGAAGGTGGGTTGGAAGCCGTTTACGGTGTACCTCAGCGCCACCGTGTTCAACCTGGTGGTGGTGCTCGGGCTGGCGCTCCTGATCTTCGGCGGGTACCTGGGGATCTAAATTCGCGGCGGGCCGGGCCGGTCGGCGGCGGCTGTCGGCTCACCGAGCGGGGGCGGGGCTCTCAGGGAGGAGGGATCGGACCTGGCCTGAGCGCCTGATCGCTCCCTCTCCCGGCGACCGGGTCGGGACCGGAGTCGCGGGGTGGACGTACTGCGCCTGTCGGCCTCGGTGGAGATCCGGGCGGGGCCCGAGCGGGTCTTCGCGCTGGTGAGCGACCCACGGAGAAAGGCCGCCCTGAACCCGAACGTCCAGGTGATCAGGGTGGAGATGGAGGGTGAGGGGCCGGTCGCGGAGGGGAGCCGCTTTTATCATCGCCTTCAGAGAGGGCAGCGAATCTTCGAGTACAGAAGCCGGGTCATTCGGATGGTTCCGCCGCGCCTCTTCGAGAGCCGGGCGGAGACCGACCCCCCCTTCGAGGTCAGGGTGACGGTGGAGCCCGCGCCGGAGGGGTGCCGGTTCACGCAGCAGGAGACGCTGGAGGTCGCCCCGGAGCTGCTCGATGCCCTCGAGCCGGTGTCGGTGGGGGGGCGGACAGTGCGGGAAATGGCGGGATGGCTGACCTTCTTTCCCGGCCCGCGCCAGTTTGGGTTGTACCTTCGGAGCCTCCAGCGTGACCGCCTGGCCCGGAGGCTCACCCGGGAACTAGAGGCATGGCTCGATGCCATCAAGGCCCACCTCGAGGCCGGGGAAGCATCGCCAGCAGGCGGGGCAGAGGTCGAGAAAAAAGGCACCAGAGGCAGCCTGTAAGCCGGGTTCTGTTCCCCGGGCGGTGTCCCGGCCCGGGGCGATGGTCATTCCTCTAGGAGGCCGGTTACCCGACCCCTCCAGCGGCCTGACAGCCCGGTCACCCGGGCTGCTGGTGAGCTCTTACCTCACCGTTTCACCCTTACCTCGAGCCCCGAAGGGCCCGAGGCGGTCTGCTCTCTGTGGCACTGTCCGTGGGGTCGCCCCCCCTGGGCGTTACCCAGCACCCTGCCCTGTGGAGCCCGGACTTTCCTCCCGCCCGCTCGCGCGGGCCGGCGACCATCCGGCTGCCTCTGGTGCCTTCTGTCAAAGAGCAAAGAGTTCGTGAGCAAGTATACCCTGGAACAGGGGCCGGAGCCAGCGGGGGGCGGAACGATCCGGAACGATGGGAGCGGGGCTGGGGACTTTTCTGAGGTTCGGAAGGGGGGCATCAGCCCCCCTCCGAGTTCGCCCGGCGGGCGCGGTTGGCGAGGCGGTCGGCGGCCCGGTTCTCCTCCCTGGGGATGTGCTCGAGCCGGAAGCTCCTGAAGCGGCCGGCCAGGGCGCGGGCCCGCGCGTGGAGGGGGCGGAGCTTGGCGTCCTTGACCCGGTACTCCCCCGAGAACTGGCGGACCAGGAGCTGGGAGTCGGAGCGGATGGTCACCTCGGCGGCCCCGAGCCGGCGGGCCTTCTCGAGCGCGGCGAGGAGGGCCCGGTACTCCGCCTGGTTGTTCGTGACCTCGCCGATCGCCTCCCCCCAGGCCTCGACGACCTGCCCCGCGCCGTTCAGGACGACGACCCCGATGGCGCCGGGGCCGGGGTTCCCCAGGACCGAGCCGTCGATGTAGATGGTCAGGGGGCCGGCGGGGGCCATCGGCGGCCTACGCCACCCAGTAGAGGATGCGGCCGCAGCTCTCGCAGGCGAGGACCGTCTGGTTCAGCCGGACCTCCTGGAAGTGCTGGGGGGTGAGGGCGACGTGGCAGCCGGCGCAGATCCCGCCCTGGACCGGGACCACGGCGAGGCCGCCCCGGCCCCGGAGGAGCCGCCGGTAGGTGGCCAGCACATCCCGCGGGACATCGCGACTCAGGCTCTCCCGCTCGCCCCGGACCTGGGCGAGCGCGGCCTCGGCCTCGCGGAGCTCCCCCTGGGCCCGGGTCTCCTCGACCCCGCCCGCCTGCTCCCGGGCGTGGAGGCGGGCCTCGGCCTCGGCGATCTCGCGGGTGATCCGCTCCTGGGCCTCCATGAGCGAGAGGATCTCCTCCTCGATCCGGGCCTTCTCCACCTTGAGCGTCTCGATCTCCGCCAGGACCGCCGAGTACTCCTTGTTGGTCTTGACCTCGTAGAGCCTGGCCTCGCACTTGGCCCGCTGGCTCGCCTGGTAGTCCAGCTCCTTCTCCTTGGCGCGGGTCTCCTTCTTGATCTCGTCGAGCTGGGCGCGCAGGCGCTCGACCTCGCGCCGGGCCTCGAGGGTGGTGTCGCGGACGGTCTGGATCCTGGCCGGGATCGCCTCGAGCTGCCGCTCCAGCCCGGCGATCCGGGTGTCTAGCGCCTGGAGGTCGATGAGGATGCGGAGCTCGTGGTCCATGGAAGCGCTGGTGGGCCCACCCGGACTCGAACCAGGACCGACCGGTTATGAGCCGGTGGCTCTGCCAGTTGAGCTATGGGCCCGCCGTCCCGACGTATACCAGATTTTCCCGACACGGTCAAACCACGCCCCTCCGCATCCTCACGACTCCAGGAAGCTCCGGAGCTTCTTCGAGCGCGAGGGGTGGCGGAGCTTGCGGAGGGCCTTGGCCTCGATCTGCCGGATCCGCTCGCGCGTGACCAGGAAGTCCTGCCCCACCTCTTCCAGGGTGTGCTCGCACCCGTCCGAGAGCCCGAAGCGGAGGCGCAGCACCTTCTCCTCCCGCGGGGTGAGGGTCGCGAGGACCTTGTTGGTCTGCTCCCGGAGGGAGAGCCCGATGATCGACTCCACCGGGGAGACCACCTGCTTGTCCTCGATGAAGTCCCCGAGGTGGCTGTCCTCCTCCTCCCCGATGGGGGTCTCCAGGCTGATCGGCTCCTGGGCGATCTTGAGGACCTTCCGGACCTTCTCCACCGGGACCTCCATCTTGGCCGCGATCTCCTCGGGGGTGGGCTCCCGCCCCAGCTCCTGGACGAGCTGCCGGGAGGTCCGGATGAGCTTGTTGATGGTCTCGATCATGTGGACCGGGATCCGGATGGTCCGGGCCTGGTCGGCGATGGCGCGGGTGATGGCCTGGCGGATCCACCAGGTCGCGTAGGTCGAGAACTTGTACCCGCGCCGGTACTCGAACTTGTCCACCGCCTTCATGAGCCCGATGTTCCCCTCCTGGATGAGGTCGAGGAACTGGAGCCCGCGGTTGGTGTACTTCTTGGCGATGGAGATGACCAGGCGCAGGTTGGCCTCCACCATCTCCTTCTTGGCCTGGGCCGCCTTCTCCTCGCCGGTGCGGATGACGGTCACGATCCGCTTCAGCTCCTCGGCCCTGGCCTCGGCGTCCTGCTCGGCCCGCCTGATCTTGCGCTGGGCGTAGCGGATCCACTTCTCGCGGGGGGCGAGGTGGCGGTCGGCGGGGGTGTTGAGGAGATCGGCGTCCTCGGCGTCGTCCAGGGAGGCCAGGAAGGCCTGGAACTCCTCCGGCCTCCCCCGCTCCGGGTCGCCCCAGAGCTGGGTCTCCCGCTCGGCCCGCTGGATCTTGGCGAGCAGCCGCTTCAGGGTCTGGACCAGCCGCTCGATGAAGGCCGGGGTGAGGCTGAGGTCCCGCAGGGCCCCGAGGAGCCTCTCCTGCTTGACGGCCTGGAAGGCCTGGACCCGCTTCCGCTTGGGGTGGCGGGCCGGGTAGCGCCTGGCCTCCCGGCCGAGGGCGTGGATCTCCCGGACCACGCGATCTATGGTGCCGAGGGCGCGGAGGACCCGCCTGGTGACCTCCTCCTCCTTCTCCTCGGGGAGGTCCTCGTCGGAGGCATCGACGACGTCCCGGACCGAGACCCGCCCCTTCTTCAGGGCCTCCCGGAAGGCGCGGACCTCCCGGATGGCGAGGTTGGTCCCCATGACCGCGCGGGCGACCTCCTCCTTCCCCTCCTCGATCCGCTTGGCCAGGGCGATCTCCCCCTCGCGGGTGAGGAGGGAGACCCGGCCCATCTCCCGGAGGTACATCCGGACCGGGTCCTCGGTGCGGCCCACGGGCCCGGGGGTGAGGTCGATCTCCCCGGCCTCGGCCAGCGGCTCCTCCCGCTCCTCGAGGGTCTCCTCGGGCTCGGGGAGGCGGGTCGCCGTCTTGGCCGAGTCCACGACCTCGATGTCCATGGCCCCGACCATCATCATGATGTCGTCGATCTGATCCAGGGAGACGATGTCCTGGGGCAGGGCGTCGTTGACCTCCTCGTAGGTCAGGTAACCCCTCTGCTTCCCCATGGAGATCAACTTGTCCAGCTCTTCCATCTTGGGTTCGTCGCTCATGGACGCACGCCTCCCTCGATCATCGGATCGGATCTCCCCGCGGCCATCTCCCGGATCTGCCGGGCCTCGGCCTGGAGGGCGAGCTGCAGATCGGCCAGCCCAGGATCCCCCGCGGCCTGGGCGCGGGCGATGGCCTGGGTCATCTCGCGGACGCGGCGCATCCGGTGCCGGAGCTCGAGCCGGTGCCGGAGCTCGCCGATGAGCTGCCCGGGCTCGGGCCACTCCCGCTCCTCGATCAGGAGCCCGGTCAGGAGCGCCCGCTCGGCCTCGGCCTCGAGCCGGCTCACGAGGCCTTCGGGGGGGACCTCGGCGTGCGCCAGCAGCGCGCCCAGGATCGCCCGGAGCCCCGGGTGAGTCACATCCTCGGCCGCGAGGCTCCCGCCGAGGGCCTGCCGCGCCTCGGGGCGCTGGAGGAGGAGCTGGACGAGATCGCGCTCGAAGGCGACCGGCGCGGGCTCGGCGGGCGACGGCGGGGTCGCAGGCCGTCGCGGGGCGGCCTGGAGCCGCTGGGCCTCGAACCAGAGCTGGGTGGGATCCACCCCGAGTCGCCGGGCCGCCTCGCCGGCCAGCTCGGCGGCCTCCTGGGCGTCCTGGACCTTCGAGAGCATCAGGGCGATCCGGGCGAAGGCGGTCGTCCGGCCGCGGGCCGTCCCCGTCTCCTCCTCGGCCAGGATCCGCTCGAGGGCGTAGCCGAGGAGGTTCCGCGCCGCGCCGAGCCGCTCCCGGAAGGCCTCGGCCCCCTCGCGGCGGAGGAAGGTGTCGGGGTCGTGGCCCGCGGGCAGGGTGGCGACCCGGAGCCGGAAGCCGCCGGCCGTGAAGGCCCCGGTCCGGCTCACCGCCCACGCCAGGGGGGCCCCGGACTGCTCGAGCAGCTCCTCGGCTCGCCGTGCGGCCTCGGCGCCGGCCCGGTCGGCATCGAAGAAGAGGACCGCCTCATCGGCGTAGCGGCGCAGGAGCCCGAGCTGGGACGCCGTGAGCGCGGTCCCCAGCACGGCCACCGTCTCGCCGAAGCCGGCCTGGTGGGCCGCGAGGCAGTCGAAGTACCCCTCGACGAGGAGGGCGCGCCGCGTCGCGGCCATCCGCTCCCGGGCCAGGGCGAAGGCGTAGAGGGTCTGCCCCTTCTGGTAGAGCGGGGTATCGGGGGAGTTCAGGTACTTCGGCTCCTCGCCCGCCAGCGCCCGGCCGCCGAAGGCGATGACCCGCCCCTGGGGATCGCCGATCGGGAAGAGGAGCCGGCCGCGGAAGCGGTCGTAGTGGCCCGGGCCGGTCTGGCGGGGGAGGACGAGCCCCGCCAGCTCGAGGGTCGCCACCTCGAGCCCCTCCGCCCGGGCGGCCGCCAGGAGGGTGTCCCACCCCTCCGGGGCGTAGCCGAGCCGGAAGGTCCGCGCCAGCGCCTCGCCGATCCCCCGCTCGGCCAGGTAGCGGCGCGCCCGCTCCGCGTCCGGCCGCTCCCAGAGCCAGGCCTGGTAGCGACCGGCCGCCCACTCCATGGCCCGGTAGAGGGTCTCCCGAAGGCCGTCGTCCCTGGCCGGCCGATCGGCGGGGAGCCCGACGCCGACGCGCTCGGCCAGCCGCCGGACCGCCTCGGGGAAGGTCGCCCGCTCCACCCGCATGAGGAACCCGAAGGCGTCCCCGCCGACGCCGCAGCCGAAGCAGTGGAAGATCCCGCGGCTGGGGTTGACCATGAAGGAGGGCGTCTTCTCGGCGTGGAACGGGCAGAGCCCCTTCCAGTTCGCGCCGGCCTTCTTGAGGGGGACGTGGGCGGAGACGAGCTCCACGAGGTCGAGCCGGCTCCGGATCTCGTCGAGCAGCTCGGGGGAGAAGCTCACGCCCGGCCCTCCCGGAGATCGACCACCGTCACCCCGCCGCCCCCCTCGCGGGGGGCCCCGGTGCGGAAGGCGGCGACGAAGGGGTGCTCCCGGAGGAGCCGTTCCACGGTCCGCCGGAGGGCCCCGGTCCCCTTGCCGTGGACGAGCCGGACCGCGTCGTGGCCGGCCAGGACGGCGGCGTCGAGGAACTTCTCCACCGCGCCCCTGGCCCTGGATGGGGGCGGGCGGGGTGGTGGCGCGGCCCGGGGCCTGGACCACCTCGCCCCGCGGGACCCGGACGGTCAGGCTCCCCGCCTGAACGGTCACCAGGCCGTCGGCCTCCGCGACGAGCCGGCCGCGGAGCCCGAGCCCGGGGACCAGGACCTCGCCGGCGAGCGGGGCGTCGTCCCCGGTCGCGGCCGGCTGGGGGACGGCCTCCTCGAGCCGCCGGAGCCGCTGATAGGCTTCCTGGAGGCGTCGGCGGGAGGCCTCCTGGGCCTTGAGCGCGGCCAGTTCGTGCCCCACCTGACGGCGCGCCTCGGCGACCAGCTCCCGGGCCTGGCGCCGCGCCTCGGCCCGGAGCCGCTCGGCCTCTGCCTCGGCCCGCGCCCGCTCCTCGCGGGCCGCCCCGCGC
>JACPHL010000062.1:0-9197 GCA_016188625.1 Candidatus Rokuibacteriota bacterium
CCCCTCGCTCCACACGCTCCGCGGCGCACCCGTCTGTGGCTCGCCGGGCGGGGCCCCTCCTGGTCGTGTTCCGCCCGCGAGCCGGCTTCCCCACCCGGCTCGCTCACGACGGGGACCCGCGCCGCTCCGCTTAACGTTCCGCTCGGGGCCGCCGCCTCCCCCGGAGGTGCTCGGAGGGGAAACGGGGGGTTGCCCCCGGGGCCTCCAAGGCGCAGGGGGCCGGGGCTCAGGGTCGGCGGAGGAGCTTCCGCTCGGCCTCCTCGAGCCGCTTTCGGAGCTCGGGGAGGAGCGGGCAGCGCGGCCAGCTCCCCCGGACCGCCTCGTAGACCCCGCGGGCGAGGCGGAGCTGCTCCTCGATCGGCCCCCCGAACCGCAGCCCGCCCTCCCCGCCCGGGGCCTCGCGCGCCCCGATGAGGGCGATGAGGGTGGCGATCACGTCGGCCGAGGCGACCAGGAGCGAGGGGTTCGGGGTGCTCGACAGCCGCCGGAGGTAGCGCGCGGTGCGGGTCCCCCACGGCAGCTCGCGGAGCGGCTCGGCGACGCCCCGGATCATCCCGACGACGCGAGGGCCGAACTCCCGCTCGAGCGCCTCCGCGGCGGTCGGGTCCTGCAGGGCGTCGAGGAGGAGCCCGGCGATGAGGACGTCCTCGTCGTCGCTGTAGCGGGAGAGGATGAGGGCGACCGTGACCCCGTGGGCGGCCGCCTGGGCGGCCGGACCGTCCTTCGGGGGCGCGGGCCCCCGGCCCTGCAGGACCCGGACGACCGCGCGCTCGAGCCGTGCGGTGAAGATCGCCATGCCGGCGCCGAGCCAGCCCGCGAGGGCGGATCAGGGGCGGGCCCTGGCCTTCTCCTGGATCCGCTGGAGGAAGCGCTCCTGGTGGACCTGGAAGCGCTCGTGGACCCCGTCGGCGACCTTCTCGACCTCGTCGTGGGCCTCGACGTCGAAGACCAGGCGGCGGCCGTCCACCTCCCGGAGCACCGCCCGGGCCCGCACCCGCATCCCCAACGGGGTGGCCGCCAGGTGCCGCATCTCCACCCGGATCCCGACCGACCCCTCCCCCGGCGCGAGACCGGCCTGGATCGCGGCCATGGAGGCCTCTTCGATGAGCCGGACCAGCCGCGGCGTCGAGAGGACGTTCACCCCTTCGTTCCCCGCCGCGTCGGCCGTGTCCCCGGGCGTCACCACCAGCTCGACCTCCCCCACCAACCCCGGCCTGAGCTCCGTCACGGCTCTCTCCCTCCTTATAATCCGCTCGCTGTGAGCCTGCCCCAGCCGGGCAGGACGCGGTGACCGGGTTAGTGTACACTATTTCGCCGGTGCACGGCCTGCGGGTCATCGGTCTGGGTTACCGGTGGCCGGGGCCGCCCCGCTCGCTCAGTGGTATAAAGGGGGAGTGGATGTCCATCTCACGGTGACAGAGAGGAGCGTGCGCCTATGAGAGCGATCAGGGTTCACGAGTACGGGGGGCCGGAGGCGATGCGGGTGGAGGAGCTGCCGACCCCGACGCCCGGGGCCGGGCAGGCGCTGCTCCGGCTCGAGGCGGTCGGCGTCAACTTCATCGACGTCTATCAGCGGAGCGGGCTCTACAAAGGCGCCCTGCCGTTCACCCTGGGGCTCGAGGGCTCGGGCGTCGTCGAGGCCGCGGGGCCCGGGGTCTCCGAGGTCCGGATCGGCGATCGGGTGGCCTACACCGGCGTCCCCGGGGCGTACGCCGAGCACGCCGTCGTCCCCGCGGCCCGGCTCGTGACGCTCCCGGCCGGGCTGGGCGCCCGGGACGGCGCCGCGGCGATGCTCCAGGGGATGACGGCCCACTACCTCGTGCGCGCCACCTACCCGCTCAAGGCCGGCGAGACCTGCCTGATCCACGCGGCGGCGGGCGGGGTGGGGCTCCTCCTCTGCCAGCTGGCCAAGCAGGCCGGGGCCCGGGTCATCGGGACGGTCTCCACGGAGGCGAAGGCCCGCCTGGCGAGGGAGGCAGGGGCCGACGAGGTGATCCTCTACACCCAGCAGGACTTCCTGGCCGAGGTCAAGCGCCTCACCGACGGCCGCGGGGTCCAGGTCGTGTACGACTCGGTCGGCAAGACGACCTTCGAGAAGGGCCTGGACTGCCTGGCCCCGCGCGGCTACATGGTGCTCTACGGGCAGTCGAGCGGCCCGGTGCCGGCCCTCGCTCCCAACACCCTGAACACCAAGGGCTCGCTCTTCCTCACCCGGCCGAGCCTCTTCCACCACGTCTCGACCCGCGAGGAGCTCCTCCAGCGGGCCGGGGAGGTCCTCGGCTGGATCGCGGCCGGCAAGCTGCGGCTCCGCATCGGCGCCACGTTCCCCCTGGCCGAGGCCGCCGAGGCCCACCGCCAGCTCGAGGGGCGCCAGACCACGGGCAAGGTCCTCCTGCTCCCCTGAGGCGGCCCGCTCAGGGCTCGCCCGTCGCCTGCGACGGGGTCGGCGCGGGGACCAGCTGGTGGAAGAGGCTGGACTCGCGCTTGTAGAACCCCTCGGTGTGGAAGGAGTCGGGGAGGCCGAGGAGCTCGTAGTCGAGGTGGTGGCCCAGCTCGTGGAGGACCGTCCGGAGGAAGGTCCGGAAGGCCACCACCCGGCGCCGGCGCGCGGTCCGCATCCAGACCGTCACCCGCGCGGGTCGCCCGCGCCCGCCGCGGACGTAGAGCCCGTGGAGCTCCCCCCAGCGCCGCGACGGCCGGGCCGCCAGCACCTCGACCCGGCAGCCCGGGACCCCGAGGGCCGACGTGAGCCCGGCGACGAGCCGTTGCGTCGCCGCCTGGGTGGCGCCGCGGTCTTCGCTCTCGAGCGCCCGGGCGAGTGTCTCCACCAGCGGCTGGAGCGAGCCGGCCTCGGGCAAGGCGAGGCCGGGGACCTCGTCGCTCCGCCGGTAGACCCGCTGCTGGGCGGGGGTCAGCCGCTCGTAGTAGCCGAAGACCACCGCCGGCGCCCGGGCCGGTCGGGCCCGATCACTGGTCCACCTTGGGGGGGGAGCGGCGTCGCTCCTCCCCCAAGCCCCCCCACCGCCCGGGGCCCCGGGTGGGTGGCGACAGGGCCAGGCGGGTGGCTCATCCGACCCGGAACTCCTCGTCGAGGATCTCGGTGATGAAGCGGTCGAGGGAGACCGGGTAGCAGCGGATGTCGGGGGCGAGGATCACCCCGGTGTTGATGACCTCGCGCCGCGCCAGGTCGTCGAGGGCCCGGCCGATCTCGGCGCGCGGCTCCCGGTCGGTCTTGGAGATCGTGAGCTCCTCGGACTCCAGGATGACGTTGCGGCGGGGCGTGAAGGCGAAGCTGAACAGTCGCGCCACCAGGGCCCGGTCCATGATCTCGGGGTCGTCGAAGAGCTCCCCGTAGGTCTGCCCGACCCCGCGGGGCGAGATGACGAGCCGGGGCGAGACCCGGATCTTGCCCCGGATCTCGACGGACCGGTGGGGGCGGTCCTCCTGGGCGCCGACCAGGATGTAGGGGAGGAGGTGATAGCCGGCCACGATCCCCGTGATCGGCTTCCGGAGGATCTGGGTCTGCTCGAAGATCGATCGGAGGTACTCGGGGTCGTATCGCATCCCTGCCGGCGTCGGCCAGGCCCTCCTCCGGGCGTTGTACTCGAATCCCGGGGGTTGCACGGGGACGCGGCCGAGGCCGCCTCCCAGGATGGGGGGCGGGGAGAGGGCTGTCAACGGCTTTTTGGGCCCCCGAGCGCCGTCGCGCGGGCCCGGGGGCTTGGGGTTGCAACCCCGCGTCGGCCCTGCTACAACTGGACTCGACGGGCGGCGTTCGCGGGAATAGGCGACCCGGACCGGCTGTTTCTCCAATGAGGGACGGTGGGCCGCGACACCACCAGCGCTCGGAGCGGGCTCTTGCACGATCGGCAGCAGGCGTTCGAAGACGAGGCGCTGGTCCACCTGGACTCGCTCTACCATGTGGCGTATCGGCTGGGCAGGAGCCGGTCGGAGGCGGAGGACCTGGTGCAGGAGACCATGCTGAAGGCGTTCCAGAGCTTCCACCAGTACGACCGCGGGACGAACTGCCGCGCCTGGCTCCTGACCATCCTCCACCACACGTTCCTGAACCGGCTGAAGCGCTCGGCACGGGAGTTCCTGGAGCCCGACGGCCAGCTCCCGGAGCCGGGCGAGGGGCGCTGGGAGTACTCGTCGGCGATCTATAACCCCGAGGAGGCGTTCTTCCAGAGCTTCATGGACCCCGATGTGGAGCGGGCGCTGGAGGCCCTGCCGGCCCCCTTCCGGGAGGTGGTGGTGCTGGCGGACCTGGAGGAGTGCTCCTACAAGGAGATCGCCCAGATCGTGGGGTGCCCCACCGGGACGGTGATGTCGCGGCTCTACCGGGGCCGCCAGCTCCTCAAGCAGGCCCTCCTCGAGCGGGCCCGCCAGCGGGGCTACATCCGAGGCTGAAGGCCTGTCAGAGTCATGCCGATACTGCTCGCACGCTCTCGATGCTCGGCTCGCGGATGGGTGGTCCGCTCCGGGCGCGGGCTTGGCCCGCGCCCCTTTTGGGGGAGGTTCGGAAGGGGGGCGTCAGCCCCCCTCCGAGGTTAAAATGGCGATGACCTGTCAGGAAGTCCGCGCCTACCTCGAGGCCTACCTCGACCGGGAGCTCCCGATCAGGGAGACCCTGGAGGTGGACGCCCATCTGACCTTCTGCATGCAGTGCCAGTGGATCCAGGCCAAGGAGCGCGAGTTCCGCGCCCTGCTCCGCACCCGTCTCCGCCGGGAGGCCGCGCCCGAGACCCTGGCGGCCCGGATCCGGCATGGGATCCGGGGGCTCGAGCGGCGGAGCCGCTGGCAGTCGATCCGGCGGGGGCTCCGCTGGGCCCCGCTCCCCCTGGCTCTGGCCGCCGGCCTCCTCCTGGCGGTGCACCTCGCCGATCGCCGAGAGCCGCCGAAGCCCGATCCGGCCCGGGCCCTGGCCGCCGACCTGGTGCGGAAGCACGTGACCTACTCCCAGGTCGAGGAGCCGGCCGAGGTCGTCTCCTCGGACCGGCTCCAGCTCGCGGGCTGGTTCCGGGACCGCGTCCGCTTCGACGTCCCCGTCCCGGATTTCTCCCCGTCCGGCATCCGGCTCCTCGGCGGGCGCCTCTCCGACCTGGGGGACCGACCGGTGGCCTACCTCTTCTACGCCAAGGGCCGGCAGCTCCTCTCCCTCTACGCCTTCCCCCGGCGGGAGCTCGACCTCCCCGAGGGAGGGTGGACCGAGGTCAACGGCGAGCGCTACTTCCTGACCCAGTCCCAGGGCCACGCGGTGGTCCTCTGGGGCCGGGGGGAGACCCTCTTCGCCCTCGTCTCGCTCCTCCCCCAGGAGGAGCTCCTGGACTGCGCCCTGACCCTCTCGCGCCTCCTCCCCCGGACCTGATCGCGCCCCTTGCGTCTCCTCCCGGCACGGCTCCTCGTCCTGACCCTGGCCCTCGGGGCCGTCGTCGCGCTCTTCGGCGCGGCGAGGAGCGCGAAGGAGGCCAGGGACAAGCCCGAGGCCCTCTACGAGGCCCTCCGCCTCATCCGGCCGGAGAAGCCGCTCACGGCCAAGGCGTTCACCCTGCCGGCGCCCGGCGGGGGGACGGTGCGCCTCGCGGACTTCCAGGGGCAGGTGATCTTCCTGAACTTCTGGGCGACCTGGTGCCCGCCGTGCAAGGAGGAGATGCCGGCGATGGAGCGCCTCTACCGGAAGCTCAAGGCGAAGGGGTTCGTCGTCCTGGCCGTCTCCATCGACACCGACGGCGAGGCCGCGGTCGTCGCCTTCCTCCGGGAGCACGGTCTCACCTATCCGGTCGCCCTGGACCCCACGATGGAGGTCGCCCGGCTCTACACGGTGCGGGCGCTCCCCTCCACCTACCTCATCGATCGGAAGGGCCGGATCGCGGCCATGGCGCTCGGGGCGCGGGAGTGGGACGGCCCGGAGGCCGTGGCCCTCATGGAGGCCCTCCTGGCCCAGCCCTCTTGATTTTCCGCGTCTGGTAAGCTATAGAGGACCGATGGCGTTCGGCGATCTCTCCCTCCTGGTGGCCTTCTCGGCCGGGCTCTTCTCCTTCCTCTCCCCGTGCGTCCTGCCGCTGTTCCCCTCGTACCTCTCCTTCATCACCGGCATGTCCGTGGAGGAGCTCCAGGAACCGGTCCGGGGCCGCCGCCAGATCGCCCTCCACTCCCTGGCCTTCATCGTCGGGTTCTCGGCGGTCTTCGTGGCCATGGGGGCCTCCTTCAGCGTCCTCGGCCAGCTCCTCTTCGGCTACCGGGAGGTGGTCCGCTACGTCGGGGGCGCGCTGATCATCGCCTTCGGCCTCTACATCGCCGGGGTCCTGCCCCTTCGCTGGCTGGGTCGCTACCGGCAGGTCCAGCTTCGGGCCAAGCCCGCCGGCTACCTCGGGACCTGGCTGGTGGGGGTGACCTTCGCCATCGGGTGGACCCCCTGCGTGGGGCCCATCCTGGGCTCGATCCTCACCCTGGCCGGCACCACCGAGACGGTTCAGACCGGGGTCGTGATGCTCACCGCCTACTCGGCGGGCCTGGCCCTCCCCTTCTTCCTCGGCTCGATGGCCCTGGGCTCCTTCCTCACCGCCTTCCGGCGCTTCCGCCCCTTCATCCCCGTCGTCGAGCGGGTGGCGGGGGCGCTCCTGATCGCGGTGGGGCTCCTGGTCGTCACCAACTACTTCACCGTCCTCAACGCCTACGCCATCAGCCTGACCCCGGAGTGGCTCCTCAAGCGCCTGTAGGGACGCGCCGGGTCCGCGTGCGGGTCCCGGCCACGGCCGCCAACCTCGGTCCCGGCTTCGACGCCCTCGGCCTGGCCCTGACCCTCTACAACGAGGTCGAGCTGGAGGAGGCCGAGGGGATCGAGGTGGAGATCGGGGGCGAGGGGGCGGCGACCCTGCCCCGCGGCGAGGAGAACCTGGTCGTCCAGGGGGCCCGGGCGGTCTACCGCTCCACCGGGCGTCCCTTCCGCGGGCTCCGGGTCCGGCAGACCAACCGGATCCCGCCCGGCCGCGGCCTCGGCGGGAGCGCCTCGGCGTGGCTCGGCGGGATGCTGGGGGCCAACGCCCTGCTGGGCGATCGGCTCTCCCGCGAGGCGGTCCTGGACCTCGCGATCCAGCACGAGGGGCACCCCGACAACCTGGCCGCCGCGCTCCACGGGGGGCTGATCGTGGTGTGCTGGGAGCCGGAGGCGCGCCTGGTGGCGAAGCTCCCGGTCCCCGACGGGATCGGGCTCGTCCTCCTGGTCCCCGACCGCGAGGCCTCCACCCGCGAGGCCCGCGCGATCCTCCCCGAGGTCGTCCCCCGCCAGGACGCCGTCTTCAACGTGGGACGGGCCTGCCTGCTCCTGGCGGCCCTCTGGCAGGAGCGCTGGGATCTCCTCGCCCCCGCCATGGCCGACCGCCTTCACCAGCCCTACCGTCGGGGCCTGTTCCCGTGGATCGACGGGGTCTTCGCGGCCGCCCGCCGGTCGGGGGCTCTCGGCTGGGCCCTGAGCGGGGCCGGGCCCTCGGTCCTCACCGTGGTGCGCGGGGCCCCGGAGCCCCTGGCGCGGGCGCTCGAGGCGGCCCTGGCGGCGGAGGGGCTCAAGGGGCAGAGCCTCGTCCTCGGGGTGGACCGCGAGGGGGCCCGGGTGGAAGAAATGAGTTGACGCCCCGGCGGGGGGCCTGCTATCGTCAGGCTGAGAGTTCGACGTCCATCCCGAGCGACCAGCCGCGGAACCCCTGGAGTGATCAGCACCTGGCCGGTTGTCCTGGCCCCCCCGATGCCGTCCGCCGTCATCCCTGAGGCGTCCGCCCCACCATGGGGAGTCGCGTCCATCGCGGCTCAGCCTACCTCGACGGGAGGTGAGATCGGTAGTCACGTCGTGCCCCAACGCCCAGCCACCCGATAGCCACGAGGAGACGTGAGGGTATGGATTTCCAGGACAAGGTGTTGACGTGCCGGGAGTGCGGGAAGGAGTTCCTCTTCTCAGCCGGTGAGCAGGCCTTCTACGCCGAGAAAGGGTTCCAGCACGAGCCGACGCGGTGCCGCAACTGCCGGACGGCCCGGAAGCAGGGGACGTCCTCGGACGCGGGGGCGCGGACCCTCTACCCGGCGGTCTGTTCCGAGTGCGGGAAGGAGACCCAGGTCCCCTTCAGGCCGACCCCGGGCAAGCCGGTCTACTGCCGGGACTGCTTCCAGAAACGCGCCAGCAACCCCCCCCGCCGGAGTCCGGCCTTCTTGGAGCCGTAGCCAGCCCCGTTTCCGCCTCACCCTCCCGTCAGGGCCGCCCGCGGCGGTCGCGTTCGGAGGCCGTGCCCGGGGCGGTCCGGATCACTCCCGGACCCCCTCGTAGATGAGCAGGACGAGCCCGACGAGGCCGAGCAGGATGCCGGTGGCGATGCCGGCGGGGACGGGGGAGGGGAGGACCTTTCCGGAGAGGAACATCAGCCCGAGTCCGAAGGCCAGGAGCCCGAACCCGGCGCGCATCAGGCGGGTGAAGATCGGCTCGTCCCCCGTTCGCATCTCGCGGCGCCACTCTACCACGACCCCGGGCGCGCGCTCAAGCGGCGAGGGCGCCCCAGGAGGGGGAAAACCCTTGACTTCCCGCGCGCGCGAGGGGTAGCATGAAACCGTAGTCCGGGGACGGGCGGGGGCGTGATCAAGAGCGACCGGTGGATCAAGCGGATGGCCCTGGACAAGGGGCTGATCACCCCCTTCGAGGAGCGCCAGGTCCGGGCCGGGACCATCTCCTACGGCCTCTCCTCCTACGGCTACGACATCAGGATCGCGGATGAGTTCAAGATCTTCACCAACATCAACACGACCATCGTGGACCCCAAGCAGTTCGACTCGCGCTCCTTCGTGGACTACAAGGGGGAGGTGTGCATCATCCCGCCCAACTCCTTCGCCCTGGGGCGGTCGGTGGAGTACTTCCGGATCCCCCGGAACATCATGACCCTCTGCGTGGGGAAATCGACGTACGCCCGGTGCGGGATCATCACCAACGTGACCCCCTTCGAGCCGGAGTGGGAGGGGTACGTGACCCTGGAGATCTCCAACACCACCCCCCTCCCGGCCAAGATCTACGCCAACGAGGGGATCGCCCAGGTCCTCTTCTTCGAGGCCGACGAGGTCTGCGCGGTCTCCTATGCCGACCGGCAGGGGAAGTACCAGGCGCAGCAGGGGATTGTCCGCCCGCGGGTCTAGGACCGCTCGGGTGAAGGGCTGGGGTAGGG
>JACPHL010000062.1:9260-10585 GCA_016188625.1 Candidatus Rokuibacteriota bacterium
CGAGCGCAGCGAGCGCCAGAGGGGCGGAGCCCCTATGGGGCGCGCCTCGAGGCCGGAGGCCCCGAGGCGCGACGGAGGCGAGCCGATAATGGCCGAGCAGAGGAAGAAGGTCGAACGGCCCAAGGGCCCGTCCGAAGGGGACGAGGCCGCCGCGAACCCCGAGCTCTCCAGGAAGGGCAAGAAGATCAAGGAAGAGCTCGACAAGCTCCTCGACGAGATCGACGAGATCCTGGAGGAGAACGCCGAGGAGTTCGTGAAGAGCTACGTCCAGCGGGGGGGCGAGTAGCCGGATGCCCATCTACGAGTACCACTGCGCCGCCTGCGGGAGCGACTTCGAGACGCTCGTCTTCGGCCAGGCGACGGTCCTCTGCCCGTCTTGCGAGAGCGCCGAGAGCACCCGCCGCCTCTCCCTGTTCGGGTTCCGGAGCGGCGGGACCTTCGTGGCCTCCGCCGGCGGGTGCGGCTGCGGCGCCTCCCACGGCTGAGGGTCGTGCCACTGACCTGGCGGGCGCCAGGGGGAACGGCGGGGGCCGAGCGGCCCCCCTTTTTGTATCGGGGGAGGGGTGGACGATGACCACGACGGCCATCAAGGTGCCCAAGATCAGGTGCGAGGGGTGCGCCGCGACCATCACCCGGGCTCTCGGGGCCCTCCCGGGGATCGCCGCCAGCCGCGTGGAGATCGCCGTCAAGGAGGTCCACGTCGAGTACGACCCTGCGCAGGTCGATGAGGGCCGGATCCACCGCGCCCTCCGGGAGGCCGGATTCCCGCCCGCGACGTGAGCCCCTGACGCCCCTCAGGTGCTGGACCGGGCCCGGGAGCACTCCGACGAAGCGCTCCTCGCCGAGGCCGAGGGCGTGAGGGGCTGAGCCGTGCGCGCCAAGGTCGGGGAGGGGCTCCTGGCGCTGGGGGCCGCGCTCCTCGCCACGGGCCTCATGGCCGTGGGCCGCTTCGCCTGGGAGGGGCCGCTCCTCCCGGAGCTCATGGCCGCCAAGCTCTTCGCGTGGGTCCCCCCCTGGCTGTTCACCCCGCTCTTCCGCCTGTTCGGGTACAATGCCAAGTACTACGCCTTCGCCGGGATGGTGGCCGGCTATGTGGGGGCCATGACCGCCCTGGGGGTGGGGCTCCGGGCGTGGTGGCGAGGCCGCCTCGGCCTCGGGCGGATCGGGGTCGCGTGGGGCGTCCTCTGGCTCGTGACCGCGGGGGCTGTCGTGCCGCTCCTGGACGGGGGGGTCTTCGGGGCCGGGCTCCCGGCCGGCGGCCCGATCACCTCGGCCACGCTGGGCGCGGTCCTGGCCGTGTATGTGGCCGTGCTGACCATGGGGGG
>JACPHL010000085.1 GCA_016188625.1 Candidatus Rokuibacteriota bacterium
CACCCACGCGAAAGTCGGAAGAACCAACAAGGTTGGCTGTGGCCACGGTCGGGCCAGCAATTTCCAGACCACAACCCGAACGGGCCACGTAGGTCGGCACCTCCACCCTGGTCATGTCCGCGCCCAGCCTAATAGCCGGCCCGGAACTCGCGCCAGGCCGCCTTGAGTGCCTCGAGCGAGACCCCTTCCCCCTGGCAGGCCCGGATCATCTTCCGCTCCCGCGCCTCGAGGCGGGCCGCCGCCTCGGGGAGCTCGGCGACCAGTTCCGGCGGGACGGTGAGGACGCCGTGCCGGTCGGCGTGGATCAGGTCGCCGGGCCGGACCGCGAGCCCGCCCACCTTGACGGGGAGCCCGAAGTCCACCAGGTGGACGTAGGCGTGGGAGACCGAGACGTGGGCCGAGAAGAAGTGGAAGCCCAGGGCCTGGGCCTCGGGGAGGTCGCGGACCGCGCCGTCGGTCACCACGCCGACGCAGCCGAGGGCCCGGTGGACGTTGGCCTGGACCTCCCCCCAGAAGGCGCCGAGCCCCGGTGGGGCGTCGAGATCCTGCATGACGACGACCCGGGGCGCCGGGACCGAGAGGATCTGCTCCCACCAGGCGAAGACGTCAGCGCGATGCCCCTCGACCGGCGCCTGCTCGGCCCGGATCAGGGCGGTCACGGCGTGCCCCACCATGACGCCGAGGTCGGGGAAGCGGCAGACGATCGTCCCGGACATGAAGCCGGCGCTCCGGGGGCGGCGGTCGAAGGTCTCGATGGCGTTCGCCAGGGTGGGCGAGGAGATCTGGCGCAGTCGCGCAAGCTGCTCAGGACTCACCGCCACGTCGTTCCTCCTTGATCTCGCGCCGGCCGCGCGGGCCGGACCGCTCAGGCATCGGAGGCCTCCGCCAGGAGCGCGCGCAGGGCGCCCAGGTCCGGCGCGATGGGCGCGGGCGGCTCGTCGGCGGACCGAGGCTCTGGCTGCTTGAGCCCGTGGCCGGTGACGACGCAGACGACCAGATCCTGCGGGCCGATCGCGCCGTCCCGCCGGAGCCGGATCGCCGCGGCGAGCGAGGCCGCGGCCGAGGGCTCGGCGAAGACCCCGGCATGCTCGGCCAGGAGGGCCCGCGCGGCCAGCAGCTCCTCGTCCGTCACGGCCACCGCCGTCCCGCCCGAGGCGCGGATCGCCTGGAGCCCCTGCCAGCCCAGGTTCGGGCGGCCCACCCTGATCGACTCGGCGACGGTCTCCCCGGGCTCGACCGGGACAGGGACCTCGAGCCCTTGCGCGAGGGCAGTCACGAGCGGCGCCGCCGCGGCGGCCTGCGCCGCCACCATCCGCGGCCGACCCGCCACCCACCCGAGGCGCTCCAGCTCGCCGAACCCCTTCCAGGTCGCGGCCACCCCGAGCCCCGAGGCCTCGGGGTGGATCATCCAGTCGGGCGCCCGGCCGAGCGCCTCCCAGACCTCGTAGGCGTAGGTCTTCAGCCCCTCGTTCCGCCAGGGGTTGGTGGAGAGCGTGGAGTACCAGCCGAAGGCGGCGACGGCCTCGCGGAACAGGGCGGCCGCCACCTCGAAGGTGCTGCGGACCCGGACGACGCGCGCCCCGTGGGCCCGGGCCTGGGCGACCTTGGCCGGGGCCGTGGTCTCGGGGACCAGCACGACGCACCGGAGTCCCGCGGCGGCCGCATAGGCGGCGGCCGAGGCGGCGGCGTTCCCGGTGGAGGGGGTGGCGACGAGGCGGGCGCCGATCTCGCGGGCGCGGGAGATCGCCACGGTGTTCACCCGGTCCTTGAGGGAGCCGGTGGGGAGGAGGCCGTCGTTCTTGATGTAGAGCCGCTCGATCCCGGCGAGGGCGGCGAGCCGGGGGGTCGCCAGGAGCGGGGTGTCGCCCTCGCCGAGGGAGACGATGTGGGCGGGGTCTTCGACCGGGAGGAGCTCGTGCCAGCGCCAGAGGCCCCGGGGGCGGGCGCGGATCGTGGCCGCCAGGGCGGGTGTGATCCCGTCGAGGTCGATCAGGATGTCGAGGACCAGGCCGCACCCCGGGCAGGTCGAGGCCCCGATCTCCGCCGGACGGCGCGCTCGGCAGCGGGGGCAGTCGAGGGAGGTGACCCGGCCCATCTCAGATGGTCTCCCGCCGGCGCTGGCGGAGGATCTCCCGGAGCTCTTTCACGACCTGCTCGACCCCTGTGAGGTTCGGGTTGACGGCCAGGGCGCGCTCGAAGTAGTGGAGGGCCTTCTCGAGCTGGCCGAGCTGGATATAGTTCAGCCCGAACCCCGACAGGGCGCCGAAGTGGTGCGGGTTCCGCCGGACGACCTCCTCGCAGTCGGCCAGCGACTTCTCGAACTCCCTCATGAGGTAGTAGGCGGTGGCGCGCCTGTTCCACCCCTCGGCGAAGGCGGGCGCCCGGGCGATGACCTCGTTGAACTTCTCCACCGCCTCCGGAAGGCGCCGGGCCTCCGTCAGGGCGATCCCCTCGAGGAGGAGCCGGTCCACCTCGGCATCCCCCGAGCGGCTCCAGACCTGCCAGAGCGCCACCTCGGCGAGCCCGCGCACGCCCGGGTCCTCGTCCCTGAGGGCCTCGACGAGGGCCGGCACGACCGACATGTCGCCGTTCGTCCCGAGCTGGACGACAGCCTCCCGCCGCTCGTCCACGCTCCCCGAGCGGAGGAGGCGGCGGCTCTCCTCCAGGGTGAGGCCGGGGTCGGCGAGGGCGGCCGTGAGGAGCAGGAGGGCCGCGAGCGCGGTCATCGGGCTTCCCGGGACGGTCGGGCCAGGACCGCGACCGCGACCACGGCGGCAGCCAGGGCCGCCAGCGCAGCGGTCACCCCACGCCAGAAGGCCCTCGCCCGATAGCGGAACTCGACCCGATGGTGCCCCGGCTCGAGGCAGAGGCCGCGGAAGAGGAAGTTGGTTCGGTAGATCTTGACCGGTCTTCCGTCCACCGCCGCCTGCCAGCCGGGGTAGTGGGCGTCGGTCAGGACCAGGAACCCGGGTCGGTCGAGGCGCGCCTCGACGCGGATGGTCTCCGGCGCGTACCGGGGGATCTCCACCGGGAAGGGCGTCCCCGCTTGATCGGCTCGGCGGAGCGCGCCGGCACAGGGCGGTTCGTCCTCGACGAGCGCCGCCCGCCGGGGATCCAAGGTCAGGAGCGCCTCCGGGTCGGCGATGCGGCCCGCGACGACGAGGTCCTCGACGACGAAGACGCGCGGCAGGACCCGCCGGTTCTCCCAGAGGGTGTCCGTCAACGGGCGGAAGCGCTCGTCCTGAACCAGGCGCTCGGCCCGGTCGGGCTGCACCGCCAGGTACTTCACGTTCAGCAGATCGAAGAGCGCGGGGTAGCGCCACCCCTCGCGGGCCACGAGGTCCCTCAACCGTTCGAAGCGCCAGAGGGCGAGCGAGGTGTAGTGGGACAGCACCGGGATCCGGTAGACGAGCCCCGCGTTGGCCTCCCGTAGGGCGCCCAGCCCCACGAGGGTCCCCTCGCTCCAGACCCGAAAGGGCTCAGGATCGGCCAGGAGGCGCTCTACGTTGGGCAGGCGGGCCGGCCAGAACCCCTCCGGCGGGCTCGGATGCCAGGGGAGGCCGCGGGGGGGCGCGAAGAAGAGGTCGAGGAGCAGGAGGTCCACCAGGCCGCTCCCCCACCAGGAGAGGCGATGCGGGACCCGGACGGCGACGACGAGGAGGATGACGTTGGCGAGGATCAGGAGGACGAATCCGTGGTAGTAGGCCCCGAAGGCCGGCGAGACCCACGGCGCGAGCGCCGCGCCGAGGCGGGGCGCGAGCGGGACGGCGACGAGGGCGAGACCCCCGATGGCGAGGAGCCCCGCGGCGAGACGGCGCGCTCTGGGCCCGGGGCGAGGCCGGCTCAACGCCTCGAGGCCGAGCCCGGCGAGCCCGGCCGCGGCGAAGTTGAAGAAGAGCAGGGCGCGGGCCGGCGCGCGGAAGAGGTTGAACCCCGGGGCCCACTGGAGCCCGTGCCGGTAGAGCGGGTTGTACGCCCCGAGCGCGACGGCCAGCGCGGCCAGGCCGAGACCTCCGAGGAGCCAGGTCCAGCGGTCCCGGCGGAGGGCGAATGCCACCGCGGCGAGGAGGAGTGGGCCGACGCCGAGGTAGCCGTAGACCTCATCCATCGACTGCCAGAGCGGGGTGCCGATGAAGACGCGCGGGATCAGGAGCGTGGCGAGCTGCCAGGGCGGGAGCGAGTCCGCCAGGAGGAACTCCAGGGGCGGGGCCTCGCGGGTCGTCGCCCGGATCAGCTCGGCGGTGGGAAGGAGCTGGGGGAGGGTGAGGAGGAGGCCGAGGGCCACCGCGATCACCAGACGCGCGAGCGGGGCGAGGCGTCCCCACCGGGCCGGCCGCTCATCCGCGAGCGGCCAGCCGAGCGCGAGTCCCGCCAGGGCGACGGCGGTGTAGAAACCGATCTGGGGATGGCCGCCGAGGAGGAGGAGGGCGAAGAGCCCGCCCGTGGCCGCGGTCCAGCCCGCCGAGCGCCCCCGCACCGCGCGGTCGAACGCGACAACGATCCACGGGAGCCAGGCCGACGACTGGAGAATCGTGAGGTGGGCCACGTGCCCCCAGAAGAACCCCGAGAGCATGAAGGCGAGCCCCCCGGCCGAGGCCGCCAGGAGGCCGAGGCCGATCCGGCGAAGCAGGGTGAGCATCCCGAGCCCGGCCAGGAGGAGGTGACCGAGGGCGTAGGCCTCGAGGGCCTGGTAGGAGAGGTGCCCGCCCAGGAGCGCGAGGAGGAGGCGGGGCGGATAGAGGACCGCCGCCTCGATGTCGGCGAGCAGCGGATACCCCACCCCGACGTGCGGGGACCAGTGGGGGACGAGGCGGCCGGCCGCGAGGTCGGCCGCGGCATAGGCGGTGACGGGGTAGAAGTAGCTGGCGAAGTCGCCGCCGAAGGACCGGCTGGCGCCCGGCCGGAGGATCTCCCAGTAGTACGCCCCCAGGGCGAGGCCGAACGCGGCCAGGATGAGGAGGAGGCGGAGGACGCGGCCGCTCGGGGCCGACGCCTCCCCGGGAGGAGCCGGTCGCCCTTCGGGGCGGGGTCCCATATCAGGCGCCTTTGCCGATCAGCGCCAGAAAGGCCGGCTCCTCGAGGAGGGTCACCCCGAGCCGCCGGGCGTCGTCAGCCTTGGAGCCCGGCTCGCGGCCCACCACGACGTAGTCGGTCTTCTTCGACACGGAGGAGGTCACGCGCCCGCCGAGCCGGACGATGGCCCCGCGCGCCTCATCCCGGGTCATGCGGTCCAGGGCCCCGGTCAGGACGAAGCTCTTCCCGGCGAGGGTCTTCGGCCCCGCCTCAGCGGCCGCCTCCTCCGTCATCCGCACCCCGGCCCCCCGGAGGCGCCGGATCGCCCCGAGGTTGGCCTCCTGCCCGAAGAAGAGGTGGACCGACTCGGCGATCCGGGGGCCGATCCCGTGGATCTCGGCGAGCTCCTCCCCGCCGGCCTTGGCCAGCCGGTCCATCGAGCCGTAGTGGGCGGCGAGGAGGCGGGCGACGTGCTCGCCCGCGTAGCGGATCCCGAGGGCGAAGAGGAGCCGGGCCAGCCCCCGGTCCTTCGAGGCCCGGATGGCGTCCACGAGGTTCTGGGCGGACTTCTCGGCCTGGCGCTCCAGACCGGCCACGGTCTCCACGTCGAGGCGGTAGAGGTCGGCGAAGTCCCGGACGAGCCCCCGGTCCACGAGCTGCTCGACCGTGGCCTCGCCGAGGTGCTCGATATCCATGGCGCGCCGGGAGCCGTAGTGGAGGAGGCGCTCCTTGAGCTGGGCCGGGCAGGCCGCGTTGGTGCAGCGGGTGATCGCCTCGCCCTCGGGCCGGAAGGCGGCAGCGCCGCAGACGGGACAGCGCTTCGGCATCTGGAACGGCTTCGAGTCCGGGGGGCGGCGCTCGGGGAGCATCCGGACGACGTAGGGGATCACATCGCCGGCCCGCTCCACCACCACGGTGTCCCCGACGCGGATGTCCTTTTTCCGGACCTCGTCCTCGTTGTGCAGGCTCGCGCGGCTGATGGTGACCCCGGCCAGCTCCACCGGCTCGAGGAGCGCCACGGGGGTGAGGGCGCCGGTCTTGCCCACCTTGACCTGGATCGCCCGGACGCGCGTGGTGGCCTGGCGGGCGGCGAACTTGTAGGCGATCGCCCAGCGGGGGTGGTGCGAGGTCGCCCCGAGCCGCCGCTGCTGCTCGAGGTCATCGACCTTCACCACGACCCCGTCGGCCTCGTACTCGAGCCGGTCGCGCTCGGCCTCGAGCGCCCGGCAGTAGGCGATCACCTCGTCCAGGGAGGCGCAGCGCCGGGACCTCGGATTCGTCTTGAG
>JACPHL010000064.1 GCA_016188625.1 Candidatus Rokuibacteriota bacterium
CTGATGAAGCTCGTCTCATCTTGTCTCATGATCCCTCCCTCCTCCCGGTGTCCTCGCGTTCCGGTCGGCCCGCGATCACCAGGGCATCGACCACCACGGCCTGTCCGCCCGACACGATCAACGGGTTCAGATCCAGCTCCCGCACATCGGGGTGCGCCCGGAGCAGCTCCCCCACCGCCTCGATGACCGCCGCGACGACCTTCGGGTCGGCCGGGGGAACCCCCCGGCCGCCGGCGAGGAGGCCCGCCAGCCGCCCCTCCTCGAGCATCGCCTGGGCCTCCCCGGGGGCGAGCGGGGCGAGGCGAAGCGTGACCTCGCGCAGCCCCTCGGCGAGGACGCCGCCGAGCCCGACGAGCGCCACGGGGCCGAAGCCCGGGTCCTGCCGCCCCCCGACGATCAGCTCGAGCCCCGGTCCCACCTGCTCCTGGATGAGCAGGCGCGCCGCGGGGAAGCGGGCCCGGAGCGCGCGGCAGGCCTCGCGGAGCTCCCCGGGATCCCTCAGGGCCAGGATGACCCCGCCAGCCTCGCCCTTGTGGAGGAGGCTGGGGACGATGGCCTTGACCGCGACCGGAAAGCCGATCTCCTCCGCCCGCGCCAGCGCCTCGTCAGGCGAGGCCGCGATCCCCTCGCGCGCGAGCGGGATCCCGTAGGCCTCGAGCAGGGCGGGCCCTGGCCCGTGGCGGCACCGGGGCCGGACGCCGCCGGAGCCTCGCATACCGGACCAGGGCCCGGTACGCCCGGACCGCCCGCTCGGGGGTCGGAAAGCACGGCACCCCGCCCTCGGCGAGGGCGGCGGCCACGCTCGGGACATCCACCGCGCAGGCCACCGCCGGCTTCCCCGTCGCCCGCGCGCCGCTCAGCACCGCCTCGGCGAACTCCGGGCGGTCGAGCCCGACGTCCACGGCGATGGCGCCGGCGATCCCGGGCGCTCCGAGCGCACTGAGGACCGCGATCGAGAAGCGGCGGGGATCCATCTGGGGCGTCATGTCCACCGGGTTCCGGTCGGCGCCGAAGGGGGGGAGGTCGGCCCGGAGCGCCTGGCGGACCCGGTCGGGGAGCTGGGGGACCCGGAGGCCCGAGGCCTCGGCGCAGTCAGCCGCGACCACCCCGGGGCCGCCGGAGACGGTCAGGATGACGACGGCGTCGCCCTCGGGCAGGCGATCCCCCGCAGCGGCCAGCGCGGCCAGCCCGTCGAAGAGCTCCTCGGTCTCCCGCGCCGCTACGACCCCCGCCGCCTCGAAGGCCGCCAGGTAGGTCGCGTAGACCCCGGCCAGGGCGCCGGTGTGCGAGCCCGCGGCCCGGCGCCCCGCCTCGGTCCGCCCGGCCTTGAGGGCGATGACGGGCTTGATCGCCGTGACCCGTCGGGCGATCTCGACGAAGGCGCGCCCGTCGCCGACCGCCTCGACGAAGAGCCCGATCGCCCGGGTCTCCGGGTCGGCGCCGAGGTGGCCGAGCACCTCCTCCAGCGTGAGATCCGCCTGATTCCCGATGGAGAGGAACTTGGCGACCCCGAGCCCCCGCTCCCGCGCCTCGCGGAAGAAGAGGCCGCCGTAGGCCCCGCTCTGGGAGACGAAGCTGATCCCGCCGGGGCGGAACGGAACCTCCCAGAAGTAGCTCCCATTGAGGCGGGCGGTGGGGTTCACGACGCCCATGCAGTTCGGCCCCACGATCCGCATCCCCGTTCGGCGGGCGACGGCCCGGAGCTCGTTCTCGAGGGCCGCCCCCGCCTCGCCGCTCTCCCCGAACCCCGAGGCCAGGACCACGGCGACCCGGCACCCCTTCTCCCCCAGCGCCAGGACGGCCTCCACCACGGCCTCGGCCGGCAGGCTCACGAGGGCGAGGTCGAGCCCTGTCGGGAGCGCCCGGGCGTCGCGGACGACCGGCCGGCCGAGGATCGGCTCCCCGCCCGGGTTCACCGGGTGAAGCTCGCCGGCGAAGCCGTGGTCGAGGAGGTTCCTGAGCAGGCGGTGCCCGAGCTTCTCCGGGCTCCTCGAGACCCCGAGGACCGCCACGGATCGGGGGCGAAACAGCGCCTCGAGCCGGTTCATGCGCGGCGGTGGTCGAGGACCCGGACGGCCTTCCCCTCGCGCCGCGGGATCTCGCCCGGCTTCATCCACCGGATCTCGGGGCTGAGCCCGAGCAGGTCCCTCAGCTCGCGCCGGATCCGTTCGCCGGCCGCGGGGTCGAGGCCCGGCTCCACCTCCACGAGGAGGGTCATCCGCTCGCCCCCCTCGGCCGTCTCGAGGAGGATCTGGTACTCGTGGCCCACGCCGGCGTGACCCAGGAGCAGCGCCTCCACCTGCCGCGGGTAGAAGTTGACACCCCTGTAGATTACCATGTCGTCGGTGCGCCCCCGGAGCCGGTCGAGGCGGAGGTGGGTCCGGCCGCAGGCGCAGGGCTCGCGGTCCAGGACGCGGGTGAGGTCATGGGTCCGGTAGCGGACCAGGGGGAGCCCCTCGCGCGTCAGGGTGGTGACCACCAGCTCCCCCTCGCTCCCGTCGGGCACGGGCGCCCCGCTCCGCAGATCGATCACCTCCACGTAGTAGTGGTCCTCCCAGACGTGGATCCCGGCGCGGGCCCGGCAGTCGATCCCCATCCCGGGCCCGCCGGTCTCGGTCATCCCGATGAGGTCGAAGGTCTCGATGCCGAGCGCCTGCTCGATCCGGGCCCGCAGCTCGTCGGACCAGGGCTCCGAGCCGAAGATCCCCACGCGGAGGGCGAGGGAGCGGAGGTCGAACCGTTCCTCGCGCGCCACCTCGAGCAGCCGGAGCGGGTAGGTGGCGATGGCGGCGAGGACCGTACTCTTGAGGTCCCGCATCAGCCGGAGCTGGAGGAGCGTGCGGCCCCCGCCGATGGGGATGACCATGGCGCCGATCGCCTCGGCCCCGTAGTGGAAGCCGAAGCCGCCGGTGAAGAGGCCGAAGGAGGGGGTGACCTGGATGATGTCCTGCGCCGTGACGCCGGCGGCCCGGTAGCAGCGCGCCATCACCTCGGCCCACTGGGCGATGTCGCCCGCCGTGTAGGGGTTCAGGATCGGGTTCCCGGTGGTCCCTGAGCTCATGTGGACGCGACGGAAGGCCTCGCGGGGGACGCAGGCCAGGCCGTAGGGGTAGGCGTCGCGGAGGGCCTCCTTGGTGAGGAAGGGGAGGCGCCGCCAGTCCTCCAGGGCGCCGATCTCCTCTGGGGTCACGCCCCCGAGGCGCGCGTGGTAGGCCGGGTTGGTCCGGACCCGCGCGAGGGTCCGGCGGAGCCCTTCGAGCTGGCGCTGCTCGATGAGTTTGCGCTCCAGGGTCTCGGCCTCGGGGTTGTGCATCGCGCTCACGGCGACCCCACGCGATCCTCCCGCGCTTGGAGCGCCCGGTAGACCCGCTCGGGGGTCAGGGGCAGCTCCCGGAGGCGGACCCCGACCGCGTCGTGGACCGCGTTGGCGACCGCCGCGGCGACCGGGATCGCCCCCGCCTCGCCGAGCCCCTTGGCGCCGAAGGGGCCCGTGGGGTCCACGCTCTCGATCAGCCGGACGACGACCTCGGGCATCTCGTCCGCCTTGACGAGGGCGTAGTCCATGAAGGTGGCGGTGAGCACCTGCCCCTCGCGGACGACCAGCTGCTCGGTGAGGGCGTAGCCCAGGCCCATGTGGAGGCCACCGTGGATCTGCCCCTCGGCGGCCAGGGGGTTCAGGGCGCGCCCCACGTCGTGGGCGGAGACGAGCTTGAGGACCTCCACCCGCCCGGTCGCCTCCTCCACCTCCACGAGCGCCGCCTGGGCGGCGAAGGCGTAGGCGGCCGAGATGTTCCCCCGGAGGTCCTTCCCCAACATCTCGTTGGGCGGGTCGTAGAACGCCTCCGCCATGAGCATCTGCCCCCCCTCACGGAAGTGCCCCGCGCGCACGACCTTGTCGTAGGGGAGCCGCCGCTCGGGCATGGCCTTGACGAAGATGAACCCGTCGGCCAGCTCAAGGGCCTCGGGCGGCTCGTCCATGACCTCGGCCGCCATCGCCAGGAGCTTCGCCTTCAGCTCGGCCGCGGCCAGGAGGACGGCGTTGCCGGCCACGAAGGTGGTGCGGCTCGCGTGGACGCCGACGTCCCAGGGCTTGATCGAGGTGTCCTGCTGGACGACCTCCACCCGCTCCAGCGGGACGCCGAGGGCCTCGGCCACGATCATGGCGAGGACCGTCTCGGAGCCCTGCCCGATCTCGCTGGCGCCGGTCAGGAGGGTCACCTTCCCGAAGTCGTCCAGCCTGAGGATGGCGCCGCAGCCGTCGGAGCGATAGACGCGCGCCCCGCCGCCGACGTGGAACATCGCCGCGTAGCCGACCCCGCGCCGCCAGCCCGGCCGCGGGGGGCGGGCCGGCGGCCTGGCGATCTCCTCCCGGGCCGCCTCCAGGCACTCCCGCATCGCGCAGGAGGTGACCCGGGACCCCTGGACCGTCACATCGCCGGGCCGGACGACGTTCCGGAGCCGGAACTCGAGCCGGTCCAGGCCGAGGCGGTCGGCCAGCTCGTCCATCTGGGACTCCACGGCGAAGGTGGACTCCAGGTTGCCGTAGCCGCGCATGGAGCCCGAGTAGGGGTTGTTGGTGTAGACGACGCTCGCGTCGAAGCGGACGTTGGGGACACGGTAGAGCCCGGCGGTGGTGACCGATGAGCACCCGCGCCTCGCGGGCGAGGAGCCTGCCGTGGGCGTCAGCGGCCGTCCGCAGCCTGATGACGCACGGCTCGCGCGTCGGGCTCGCGATGAACTCCTCGGTCCGGCCGAAGACGATCTTGACCGGCCGCCCCACCCGGCGAGCCAGGAGCACCGCGATGACGTCGATGGGGTAGAGGTCGAGGCCGCGCCCGAAGTTGCCGCCCACCGGCGGCTGGATCACGCGGATCCGGTCGCCCGTGATCCCCAGCGCCTGGGCGAGGTCGCGCTGGTAGAGGAAGGGGACCTGGGTGGTGCTCCACACGGTCAGGCGGCCCTGGGGATCCCAGGCGGCGACGGCCGCCATCGTGCCGAGGCACGCGGTGGTCACGTAGTTCAGCGTGTAGGTCCCCTCGACGACGCCGGCGGCCTCCGCGAAGGCCCGGTCCACGTCGCCGTGGCTGAACTCCCAGCGGGCGTCGAGGCGGTTCGTCCCCAGCTCCTCGTGGACCAGCGGGGCGTCGGGCCGGAGCGCGGAGGCCGGATCGAACACCCCGGGCAGCTCCTCGTACTCCACCTCGATCCGCTCCAGGGCCTCGACGGCGACGGCCTCGCTCTCCGCGGCCACCGCGGCCACCTCGTCGCGGATGGAGCGGACCTTGCCGCCCTTGAGCGCCAGCTGGTCCCGGGCGAAGCCGAAGCGGTGCTGCTCGACCGAGTCGGCCGTGATCACGGCGAGGACGCCGGGGAGGGACTGGGCCCGGGCAGTATCGATCCGCCGGATCCGGGCGTGGGGGTAGCGGGCCCGGAGGATCTTCCCGAAGGCCATCCCGGGGAGCCGGATGTCGTGGAGGTACTCGGTCCGCCCGGTGACCTTGTCGAGCCCGTCCCGCTTGGGGATGGGCTGTCCGATGATCCGGAACGCCACCATGGGGTCCCCCGCGTCGCCCCGGCGCCGGCCTTGCCTCGCCGGGCCGTGGCGACCGGGGCGTGGAGGGAGGCCTGCGGGCCGGGGGTTCGCCCTTGAGGGTAGCACGGCGGCGGGCCGTCCGAAAGGTCGTTCGACCGCGCCAGGTGGGCAGAGCCCGCGGGTCCCGTGGGGGGTGGGAGCCGTCAGGCGCCCGAGGCGGGGCCGAGCTTCGAGAGGGTGCGGAGGAGCGCTTCGATCTGGAACGGCTTGGGGATGAGGAAGTCTACGCCGTGAGCCTCGAGCTCCTTGGGCTCTACCCTGGCGCCCCAGCCGGTGATGAGCGCCACCCGGATCCCCGGCCACTGCGCCCGGACCCGATCCGCCAGCTCCCAGCCGCCCATCCCGGGCATCCCGAGGTCGATGCAGACCAGGTCCACCTCGCGCCGCTCCAGGATCGCGAGCGCCTCCGGCCCGCTCCCGGCCTCGTAGACCTCATGGCCCGAGACCTCCAGGATCTCCCGCAGGGTCTCCCGCACCTCGCCCTCGTCGTCCACGGCCAGGATCCGGAGGCCGCGGGACGGCGGCGCCGGCCTCCCCCTAGGCTTCGGCGGCGGGACCTCCCGGACCGGCAGCCGAATCGTGAAGGTCGTCCCCTGCCCTGGCCGGCTCTCCACCGCGATCTCCCCGCCGTGCCGCCGGACGATCCCGTAGCAGACGCTCAGCCCGAGCCCGCTCGCCTGCGGCCCCTTGGTCGTGAAGAACGGGTCGAAGATCCGGGCCTGGACCTCCTCCGGAATCCCGACCCCGGTGTCCGTCACGGCCAGACAGACCGTGCTCTCCTCCGCCCAGCTCGTCAGCCTCAGGGTCCCCCCTTCGGGCAGAGCGTCGAGGGCGTTGAAGACCAGGGCGAGAAGCACCTCCCGCAGCTCGGCGGGGTTCCCCACCACGGGCGCGGTGGTTCGGACGTCCTGGACCACCTCGAGGCGCACCCCCCTGACCTGCGCCTCGTCCTTCCATCTGGGCTCGGCGGCCGCCACGACCGCGGCGAACAGCTCGCCGATGTCCACCGCCTCGACCTCGCCCGGCCCAGGCGTCGCCCGGGTGAACCCGAGGAGCCGCCGGACCGTCTCGGCGCCCTCGAGCGCCGACCGCTCGATGATCCTGAGGCTCCGCTCGATCTCCGCCGGCGCCACCCAGCCCTCCCCCAGCCGGAGCAGCAGGTACTGCGCCCGTCCCAGGATAGGCGTCAGGAGGTTGTTGAAGTCGTGGGCAACGCCTCCCGCCATCGCCCCGAGGGCCCGGAGCTTCTCCGACTGGACCAGCCGCGCCTGGGCCTGAGCCAGCTCCTCGTAGGCCTCGCGGGCCTGCTGGTAGAGGCGGGCGTTTCCGATGGCGAGGGCGGCCAGGTTCCCGAACTGGCCCAGGAGGGCCACCTCGTCGGGCGGGAAACGGCGGACCGTGCGGGCATAAACGGTGAGCGTGCCGATGATCCGATCGCGGGATCGAAGGGGGACGATGGCGAGGGAGCGGAGGCCCTCGGCCAGGATCTCCGCCCGATGCTGGACCCGCCGATCCCGCTCGACGTCCCCGACGACCACGGGCTTGCCATCGAGCACCATCCGCCCCGTCATGCCTTCACCGACCTTCACGGGCCCGCATCGGGCAAAGGTCTCGCTGAGGCCGTGGTGGGCCACGGTCTCCAGCAGGGTGCCAGAGCGATCGAGGAGGCGGATGGAGCTGGCATCGGCGCCGATCAGCTCGGCCGCCGACTTCGCGAGGGGGGGCAGGATGTCCCCCAGGTTGAGGCTGAGCGTGGCGAGACGAGCCGTCTCGAACAGGGCCCGGAGGTGGGCGTTCTTCCTGGCCAGCTCGCGCGTCCGCTCCTCGACGCGCGCCTCCAGCCTCCGGGGGCCCCGAGAGGATTTCGACCGTTTGCTCCGTTTGCTCATGCTTGGAGAGCTCCTCGGCCCCGTCCCGCGCGGGCCAGGGCCGTCGCCACGACCGCTTCGAGGAGCCGGCAGTCCGCCGGCTTGTGCGCGTAGTAGAGGATCCCGAGCCGGCGGGCCTGGAACTCCAGCTCCGGGCGGTAGTCGCCCGCCGTCATGATGATCGGGAGCTCGAGGTCCAACTCCTTGAGATGGGCGACCAGCGCGAGGCCGTCCATGTCCTCGAGCCCGATATCCACGACCGCGGCGCCGAGCCGCCCGGCGCGCGCCAGCCGAAGGGCCTCCTCGCCGCGCGCGGTGTAGACGGCCCGGTACCCTTCCCGGAGGAAGTGCTCGACCAGGGGCCAGGCCGCCTCGGGATCGGCGTCGGCGACCAGGATCAGGGGGCGCTCCGTGCTGACCGTGCTCCGGCGGCCTCGCATACCCGGCAACGCTTGCAGGGGCGATGCCAGGCTGGGGCGCTTCGGAAGTCTTCAATGTAGTCAGGACGTTATTAGGAGGGGTGCTGGTGGGGGGGCTCTCAGCGGTGCCAGGATGGCACCCCTGGAGTGTCAGATTGGCAACCGACGAGACGGCCCCCGGGGCGCCGGGCTTGGGCTCGCGCGCTCTGGATCCTCGCCTCGCGGATGGGTGGTCCGCTCCGAGCGGCGGCTTTGCCGCCGCAACCTTCGGGGGGAGCCTCGGAGGGGGGCCGGTGCCCCCCATTCGAGTACCGCTGGACGGCCCGCGCTCTGGACGCTCGGCTCGCGGCTGGATGGTCCGCTCCGAGCGCGGGCTTCGCCCGCGCCACTTTGGGGGGAGGTTCGGAAGGGGGGCGTCAGCCCCCCTCCGAGTGAACTAGAGGAGGCCGTACTCCTTCAGCCGCCGGTAGAGGGTCCGGCGGGAGATCCCGAGTGCGCGCGCGGCCCGGTCCTTGTCGTTCCCGTAGAGCTCGAGGGCCCGGAGGATC
>JACPHL010000065.1 GCA_016188625.1 Candidatus Rokuibacteriota bacterium
CCCGCTCAGGGGGTGCTACGCTTCGGTCACCCGGGGCCTGCCGCGGGGGAAGGCGCCCGGGGGCTTGGGGGCGTCCGGCGGGGCCGATGAAAGAGGCGCTTTGGACTTCCTAGGTTCGCCCGTTGAGAAGCCCCCGGGTGTCCTCCACGAACTGCTCGAGGGTGTAGGCTCCGGAGGGCGCGCTCGACTGCCCATGCCCGCGCGTGTCGAACCGGAGCACCCGGTAGCGCCCCTTGAGCGCCCGGGCCTGCTCGTCCCACATGGAGAGGTTACAGGCGAGGGAGTGGCTCAGCGTCACCAGGGGGCCCTCCCCCTCGATCGTGTAGTGGATGTCAATGCCGTTGGTCGTGAGTTTCATACGCCCTCCTCTGCCCGCCTGCCCAGCAGCCACGCAAGGGCCCTCCTGGCGAGTCGGATGCAGTCTAGGTGGCCTCAGGCCTGGCTGTCAACGGCCCGGGGGAGGGGGAAGAGGACCTTTCGTAGAAGTGCTATCCTTGGGGTCGACGGTGCCGCCATGCCCCTGGATGGCGTCCGAGGACGATCGACGGTCGCCCGTGCAGGTCGCACGCATGGACCGTAGGCTGACCGCGATCCTGAGTGCGGACGTCAAGGGGTACAGCCGCCTCATGGGCGAGGACGAGGTGGCGACTGTCCGCACCCTGACCGCCTACCGCGAGGTCATCGTCTCGCTCGTCAGCCAGCACCGAGGCCGCGTGGTAGACATGCCCGGGGACAACCTCCTCGCGGAGTTTGCCAGTGTCGTGGACGCGGTGCAATGCGCGGTGGAGATCCAGCAGGGGCTCCAGGCGCGAAACGCCGAGTTGCCCGAGCACCGGAAGATGCAATTCCGCATCGGCATCAACCTGGGAGACGTGCTCGTCGACGGCGAGCGCATCTACGGCGACGGGGTCAACATCGCGGCGCGCGTGGAGGGCTTGGCGGAGGGCGGCGGCATCTGCCTTTCGGGTAGCGCCCACGAGCAGGTCGAGAACAAGCTGCCCCTGAGCTACGAGTACCTGGGGGAGCACGCCGTGAAGAACATCGCCAAGCCGATCCACGTGTATCGGATCGCGATGGCGCCCGGCACCGCCCCCCCGCCGGCGCCCCCGGCGAAGCGAGCCGAGCCGAGACGCTGGCGGACGGCGACGCTGGCGGCGATGACCGTGCTCGTCGCGGGAGCCGGAGGCCTCGGAATCTGGAACTACTCTCTGCGTCCCTCGTCGCCCCCGGCGCTCGAGCTGCCGGACAAGCCGTCCATTGCCGTGCTCCCGTTCGCTAACATGAGCGAGGACCCGAAGCAGGAGTACTTCAGCGACGGGATGACCGAGGACCTCATCACCGATCTGTCCAAGCTCCCCGGTCTCTTCGTCATCGCCCGCAACTCGACGTTCACCTACAAGGGGAAGGCCGTCAAGGTGCAGCAAGTGGCTCGAGAGCTCGGCGTGCGCTACGTGCTGGAGGGGAGCGTCCGGAAAGCGGGCGACCAGGTGCGAATCAACGCCCAGCTGATCGACGCCGGCACCGGGCGGCACCTGTGGGCGGAGCGCTACGACGGGCACATCGGCAACATCTTTGCGTTGCAGGACGAGGTCACGCGGAAGATCGTGGCCGCCCTGGCGGTGAAATTGCCCGCGGGGGACCGAGAGGACGGGGCCCGCCGGAAGGAGACCCCTAACGTGGCGGCCTACGACGTGTTCCTCCAGGGCTGGGCGCATTACGTCCGACGGACGCCGGAGGACTACGTCAAGGCGGCAGACTATTTTAAGAGAGCCCTCGAGCTGGAACCCAATTACGGCCGGGCGTACGCGGCATTGGCGTCGACCTACTGGGAAAGCTCGCAGCGGGGATGGGAGTGGACTCGGGGCCTGGGCATCTCCCACTCGGGGGCTCGCGACCGGGCGAACGAATATCTCCAAACAGCCATGAAGAACCCCACTCCCCTCGCCCATCAACTCGCTTCTGAGATGCGTTGGCGCGAGCGCCAGCACGAAGAGGCCATCACCGAAGCCCGGCGGGCCATCGCCCTCGATCCCAATGACCCCGACAGCCAGGTCGCGATGGCGATGGCGTTAATTTGGGCCGGCAAGGCGGACGAGGCCGTTGACTTTGTCAAACGGGCGATGCGGCTGAATCCCCACTACCCGGCCTATTACTCGTATGTTCTCGGTCTCGCCCATTTTGGAGGGGAACGGTACGAGGAGGCCGCGACGCTGTTTGAGCGGGCCCTCGAACGCAACCCCGAAAATTACCCGCCCTTGATCCCCCTGGCCGCCGCGTACGCCCACCTGGGCAGGCGCGATAAGGCGCGGGCCACGCTCGACAAATACAGGACCGAGTGGGAGTGGCAGGGGGCGCCCGCCGCCTCACTTCACCGGTCTTGGTGGCCCTACAAGGACGGTCGAGATGCGAAGCGCCTGGCCGACGGTCTCAGCAATGCGGGGCTCCGGTGAGTGAGAGAGCCACCGGCTACCGCGCCACCGGCAGGTCGTCGCGGTTTCCCCACTCCGCCCAGGCCCGGTCGTAGCCGGCCACGCGCGGATACCCGAGGAGCCGGAGGACGAAATAGGTGTGAGCCGAGCGGTGGAAGGCCTGGCAGTAAGGGACGACCGTCTTGTCGGGCGTAACGCCGCGGGCGGCGTAGAGGTCGCGGAGCTCCTCGATCGGCTTGAACGTCCCATCCGGTCGGAGGTGGTGGATCCACTCGACGTTCACGGCGCCCGGGATGTGGCCACCCCGCCTGGACAGAAGGATCTCCCCCGCATACTCTCCGGGAGACCGCGCGTCCACCAGCGCCACGCCACGATCCCCCAGTTTGGCCAGGATCCACTCGGCGCTGGCCAGACGGTCGCGGTGTGGAACGGGCCGATAGGCAGTCGGGGTGACGGCCGCAACCTCCTGCACAAGCGGGAAGCCAGCCCGACGCCAGGCCTCGAGCCCACCGTTGAGGATCGAGACGCGTCGATGGCCGACGAAATCAAGGGTGAAAAAGAGGCGCGAGGCATGAAGCCCCCCCGCGTCATCGTAGATGACCACGTGACTCTCGTTCGCAATCCCCAGCTGACCGAACAATGAGGCGGCCTCCCCGGCCTCGAGGGCCCTGACCCCCGCCGCCGGCACCGGGATCATCAGTTGACGGATATTCAGGTACACGGCCCCCGGGATATGGCCAGCCCGATAGGTCTCCCGCCGCGTGGCCATGTCGACGACCCGGATGGTCGGCTCCTGGAGCCTTGCGTGAAGCCAGGCGGGTTCGGCGAGAAGCGATACCTCCGCGGCCTGAGCGACCCCGGCCGGCGAGAGGCTGAGCGCGAACAAGATCGCGAGCGCCACGTGGACCATGAGCCTCACCTCCTGCAGCATCCGTAGACCTGCATCCCTCTGTTCCTTCCCGCCGCGGGCCTGTCAGCAGGACGGCGCATGCTCGACCCCGAAGCGCCTGCGAAGCCAAACGCCGACCGGCGTGCCGACCAGCGCCGCCGCGCCCCAAAGCCAGCCGTGGAGGCTCATGGAAGCGATCCCGCCGAAGTAGGCCGCGATGTTGCAGCCGAAGGCGATTCGGGCGCCGTACCCGAGCAAGAGGCCGCCGAGCAGGGAGGCGGCGATGATACGGAGCGAAACCCGCCGCGCGGGAGCAAAGCGGCCCGCCAGCCCCGCGCCCAGCAAGGCGCCGAGGATGATGCCGAAGTCCATGACGGTCGTTACGTCCGCGAGCACGGGGGCCGCCAGCGCCGCCTGCTGGAACTGGCCGCTCCAG
>JACPHL010000066.1 GCA_016188625.1 Candidatus Rokuibacteriota bacterium
CCCCGGACGGCAAGAAGGCCTACGTCTCCAACGGCGGCTCCGGCGACGTCTCGGTGATCCACACGGCCACCTACGAGGTGGTGAAGACCCTCTTCGCGGGGAAGGACGCCATGGGGATGACGCTCGCGCCGGGTGGCAGGGAGGTCTGGGTGACCGAGGGCGGGGACAGCATCGTCTCGATCATCGACACGGGCGAGGACAAGGTGGTCGGCGAGATCCGGATCGGCAATGACACCCACGGGGTTGTCCTGACCCCGGACGGCAAGCGCGCCTACGTCAGCGTTCGGAAGGAGCACCTGGTGGCGGTGGTGGACGTCTCGAGCCGCAGCGTGGTGGCGAAGATCCCCGTCTCGGAGCTCCCGGACATCCTGGACCTGAGCCCGGACGGCAAGGAGCTCTGGGTCACCAGCCGGAAGGCCAACGCCGTGGACGTGATCGACACGGCCACCAACCAGAAGATCCTGACGATCCCGGTGGGGATGACGGCTACGCCGGACCCCCACGGGCTCGTCATCACCAAGTAGGCCCGCGCCGCGGCGCGGGGATCCGGTCAGAAAGGAGGGAGGCGATGCCCAGGTATCTCCTGATCGAGAGCAAGGACCCCCTCGATGGGGGGCAGTACTCCTTCGATCTCGGCACGCAGCTCCGTGAGATCAAGCACGACGTGACCGTCTACCTCGTCCAGGACGCGGTCTTCGCCGCCCGGAAGGGGTTCGCGGCCGGCGAGAGGCTCCTGGCCGAGGCCAGGAAGCACGGCCTGACCCTGCTGGCGGACGAGATCTCGCTCCGGCAGCGGGGGGTCGTCAAGGACCGGCTGTCGGCCGAGGTCAAGGTCAGCAACATGGGCGAGTTGGTCGATCTGCTCATGGAGCGGAGCGACAAGGCCATCTGGCACTGAGGGAGGGGATCATGGCGGATCGCAAGACGCTCCACATCACCTTCACGGCCGGGCCGTACGGGAACGAGACCCCCATCAGCATCTTCCGGCTGGTGGACGCGGCCCTGGACAAGGGGTACCACGTCAACGTGCTGGGGTACGAGGACGGGGTGCTCCTCTCGTCCAAGGCCCAGGTCCAGCACGACGACCCCATCTGGAAGACCATGCCCGAGCACCACACCGACGCCGGGAAGGCCCACAACACCACCGCCGAGTTCGTGGCGCGGCTCCTGGACAAGGGCAAGGGGGAGCCCAAGCTCAACTGGTACGTCTGAGGGCTCTGCTGCCTGGAACGGGGCGTTCCACAGGGCTATCATCTGGATCCGGTCGTGCACGGCACCCTCGCCGACATCTACAAGTTCACCGACCAGGCCGACAAGACCCTCATGGTCTCGGGCCACTGAGCCGGAGGAGGCGCCATGCCGAAGAAGATCCTGTCGGTCCTCTCGCACACCGAGTACGGGAACCTCGAGGACTCGGACATCGGCCTCTTCGCCTCGGCCTTCGCCCCGGTGGCGGGGCAGCAGATGACCCTCCTGCTCGCCGAGGAGGCGGTCAACTACGCCGTCCGGGGGCAGGACGGGACCGGGATCAAGATCGCCGGGGCCATGGTCCAGCCCGGCTTCCTGATCGAGACCGACCTCGTCTCGGTCGGCCAGGCCAACATCCCCGTCCACGTCATCCAGGAGGACCTGGCGGAGCGGGGGATCAAGCAGGAGGACCTGGTGTCGGGGGTCAAGCTGCTCAGCCGGAAGGAGCTGGGGCGCTTCGTCGACCAGTTCGACACGGTCTGGAACTGGTGAGTGGCGCGCCCCTGCCGGTCGAGGCGGCCGCCCCGGCGGCCGTGGTGGACAATCGGGGGATGCTCTGCGCCCAGGGCATCCTCCGGTTGATGCGGACCATGGTCGCGGTCCCGCCCGAGGGGGTGGTGAAGGTCCTCTCCACGGATCCCGCGGCCGAGCACGACTACCCCGCCTGGTGCCGGAGCACCGGCCACGCCTTCCTCGCACACGTCACCGAGCAGGACGCCGCCTGGGGGCGGCTGATTGTCTCCTATATCCGGAAGCGGCAGGGGTAGGTGCCTCAGAGGGGGGCTCCGCCCCCCCTTCCGAACCTCCCCCCGGGGTTGCGGCGGCAAAGCCGCCGCGCGGAGCGGACCACCCAATCCGTGAGCCGACAATCCAGAGCGCGCGAGCGCATAGCATTACTCGGACGGACTCCTAGCCGCGCGCGGGGAGCCCCCGTGGGCGGCGACCCATGAAGAAGCTGGCGCTCATCGTCTCCCGCGGGAGCCACAACAGCCTGGTGCAGGTCCTCACCCTCGTGATGGCGGCCGTCGGCTCCGAGATCGCCGTCCGGGTCTTCTTCCGCGACGAGGCGGTCCTCAAGCTCACCAGGGCGCGGGCGGGGGAGCTGAACCTCTCCGAGGGCTACCGGGGGCGGGAGGCCGAGACCGCCGAGCGGCTGGCCGCCCAGGGGCTGCTCGACCTCCGCCGGGTGATGCGCGAGGTGAAGGAGGCGGGCGACGTCCGCCTCTACGCCTGCAGCTCCTCCATGGCGATCTGCGGGGTCACGGCCGAGGATCTCCTCGAGGAGATCGACGAGGTCCGGGGGCTCGCCGCCTTCCTCCTCGAGGACGTGGCCGGGGCCGACCGCGTCCTCACCTTCTAAAACGCGGAGGGGGGCCGCGGCCCCCCTCCGGACCACCCCGCGGGAGGCGTCAGCCCCTCGCTCCACACGCTCCGCGGCGCACCCGTCTGTGGCTCGCCGGGCGGGGCCCCTCCTCGCCCAGACCGCCACCCAGGCCCCCAGGATCATCGCCGCGAAGGCGGTGAGGCTTCCCGCCGCCAGGGTCGCCGCGTTCGTGAGGCCCTGGGTGATGTTGCACCCCTCGGCGATGATGGCCCCCGTCCCCATCACCACCCCGCCCGCGAAGAGCTGGACCGCCGTGAACCCCGGGGGGACCTTCCAGCCGAACTCCCCCCGCCGCCAGGCGGCCAGGAAGGCCCCCACCGGGACGCCGAAGAGGAGGAGCATGCTCCAGGTCACCCGGGTGGGGTAGCCGACCAGGGGGTAGGTGAAGAGGTGGCTCGTGTTGATGGCGAAGGTGATGCCGGTGGGGGCCTCCCCGAACGTCGAGGCGTACCAGCCGAGGGCGATGGTCGTCCCCACGACCATCCCCGTCAGGGGCCACGGCCACTTGCCGCTCTCCGGCTCCCCCCGGCCCCGCGCGAGCCAGACGAGCGCCGCCCCCCCGAGGACCAGGAGGACGGTCCAGGGCGGGAGCCCCACCAGGGTCGCGAGGGTCGGCGCCTCGCCGCCCACCAGCACCTCGGGCCCCTGGAGGGCCCGCCGGAGGGGGGCGAGGCGCCCGACGCTGGTAGCGGTGGCGCCCATGGCGAAGCCCAGAACGACGATCCAGGCCCCGATCGCCCCCTCTCCGAGGCGGTACCAGGAGCTCCCCGAGCACCCCCCCGAGAGGATCATCCCGATCCCGAAGATGAAGCCGCCCACCAGGTTGGCGAGCCAGTGGAAGGGTCGGACGGGGATCTCCACCCAGCCGGCGGCGACCATGATCTGCACCCCCGCGGCCGCCACGACGAGGGCCAGGACGTAGGCGCGGAAGACCGTCGCGTCCCCCATGAGGAAGAGGTTCGACGTGGCACGCGTCAGGCAGAATCCGCCGCGCTGGGTGACGTACCCGAAGGCGAGCCCCGTCCCCAGGGCGGTGGCGATCATGAGCCACTGGACCGGTTCCATCCGAGCGCCTATGCTACCGCGACCGGAGGGCTGGGTAAAGGGTCGCCGGGGCCGGGTAGCTGGCCACTGAGCGGGCGGAAACCTTGACAACGCCGCGCGGCGGGTGATAGTGTGCCACCCCGACAGCGGAAGGGGCGTGATCGAGCGATGGCGATCAGGATGAAGCGAGCCACCACGGGGCCGACGCGAGGCCTCGGGAGCCGGACCCGGGGCCTCCGCCTCGCGCTGGCCGCGCTCCTCCCCGGCCTCGTCCTCTGGGCTGGGTGCGCCGGGCGAGGCGTGGCCCGGGTGGAGCAGGGGCTCGGCGAGCTCCGCGGCGAGCTGGCCACCCTCGGGCGGGCCCAGGCCGAGCTCAGGGACACCCAGACCGGGCTCAGGGACGCCCAGGCGGCGCTCGCCCGCGAGATGGCCGAGGTCCGCGAGGCCCTTCAGGCCGCCGATGCCAGGGCGCGGGAGGGACTCCGGGAGCAGGAGCGAGCCCGAACCCAGGCGCTCGCATCGCTCGACGCGGCGCTCGGGCGCATCCAGGAGGTCGAGGCGCGCCTGGAGGCCGTCCGGGGGAGCGTGGTGCGCCTCGAGGCCACCCTGGACGCGTTGCGCGATGAGCTGGACCGGCTCGAGGCCATCGCCCCGCCGCCGCAACCCCAGACAGGACCTCCCCCCACCACCCCGCCCGAGCAGCTCTACGTCCGCGCGCTCGATCGGTATCGCGCCGGCGAGTTCGGGCAGGCGGTCCTCGACTTCGAGGAGTTCGTGGCCAAGTTCCGCTCGCACCCCCTGGCGGGGAACGCCCAGTATTGGATCGGCGAGGCCTTCTTCCTCCACCGCGACTTCCAGCAGGCCGTCGTCGAGTTCCGCAAGGCCCTCGACCTCGCCCCGCGGGGGGAGAAGAGCCCGGACGTCCTCCTGCGCCTCGGCCAGGCCTATCGCGCCCTGAAGCGGCCCGAGCGGGCGCGCGAGGTCTGGGAGCAGCTGCTCCGCGACTTCCCCATGAGCGAGGCGGCCCGGAGGGCGCGGGTGGCCCTCCGCGAGGGGCGGGACCCGGGCGCCGACAAGTAGTCCGGCCCCTCCGGCGGGCCGCGGTTCCTTGACTCCCCCTTTTCGGCCGGTATAATACGGTGAATTGTCCGACGACGGCGGTCACGGAGATGGACGAGGGATGGGACTGGGTGGCGCTCGCGATGGTGCCGGGGATCGGTCTGGCCCGCTACTACGCCCTCCTCGAGGCGTGGTCCCCCACCGAGCTCTTCGGGGTCTCCCGCCGGGATCTCGCGGCGCGGGTGGGCGGGGGCGTGGCCAGGGCCGTCGCGGGCTTTGACCGGGCGCGGGCCATCGCGCGGCAGCGCCGTGAGGCGGAGCGCGTCGGGGCGGCCCTCCTGACCCTGCGCGACGCCGGCTACCCGTCCGCGCTCCGGGCCATCCCGCTGCCGCCGCCGTTCCTGTTCGTCCGCGGCGCGCTGACCGCCGAGGACGCCCTGGCCATCGCCATCGTCGGCTCGCGCCGCCCTTCCCCCTACGGGGTGCGGACGGCCACGCGCCTGGCCGCGGACCTGGCGGCCCGAGGGGTCACCGTGGTCAGCGGCTTCGCCCGGGGGATCGACACCGCCGCGCATCGCGGCGCCCTCGAGGCGGCCGGGCGGACGGTGGCGGTGCTGGGCTCCGGCGTGGACGCGGTCTATCCGCCCGAGAACCGCCGCCTGATCGAGGCGGTCACCCGCCAGGGGGCCATCGTCTCGGAGTTCCCCATGGGCACCCCGCCCCTGTCCGAGCACTTCCCGCGCCGGAACCGGGTGATCGCGGGCCTCGCCCTCGGGACCGCGGTCGTGGAGGCCGCCGAGCGGAGCGGGGCCCTCATCACCGCCGGGTGCGCGGGGGAGTTCGGCCGGGAGGTGTTCGCCGTCCCCGGCAACGTCACCTCGCCCGTCTCCGACGGGACCAACCGGCTCATCCAGGACGGGGCCAAGCTGGTCCGCGGATGGGAGGACGTGGTGGGCGAGCTCCCCGAGGTCTGGCGCCGCGCCCTCCGACCGGTCGCGGCCGTGGCGCGCCCCGCCGTGGGGGGGGCCGAAGGGACGCTGCTCGATCTCCTCTCGGACGAGCCCGTCCCGATCGACGCCCTGATCCGCGGGAGCGGGCTCCCCACGGGACAGGTGGCCGCCCTCCTCGTCACCCTCGAGCTCAAGGGCCTGGTCCGTCAGCTCCCCGGCCAGCGGTATACTCAGGCTTAGGAAGATGCGTATCCGTCGCGCCCTCGTCGTCGTCGAATCGCCCGCCAAGGTGAAGACCATCCAGAAGTACCTGGACAAGGGCTTCGTCGTGAAGGCCTCCCTCGGCCACGTCAAGGACCTCCCCTCCAACCGGCTCGGGGTGGACGTGGAGCGGGACTTCGCCCCGCAGTACGTGGCGCTCCGCGCCAAGTCGAAGGTCCTCCAGGAGCTCAAGCGCGCCGCGGCGGGGGCCGAGGCCCTCTACGTGGCCACCGACCCCGACCGCGAAGGGGAGGCCATCGGCTGGCACGTGGCCCAGGAGCTGGCCCTCCCGGCGGACAAGGTCTACCGTGTGCTCTTCAACGAGATCACCGAGAAGGCGATCAAGGCCGCCTTCAAGCACCCGGGCCGGATCGATCTCCGGAAGGTGGACGCCCAGCAGGCCCGGCGGGTCCTGGACCGCCTCGTCGGCTACAAGCTCTCCCCCCTCCTCTGGGCCAAGGTCCAGCGGGGCCTCTCGGCCGGGCGGGTCCAGTCGGTCGCCGTCCGCCTCGTCTGCGAGCGCGAGCGCGGGATCTCCGAGTTCGTCCCCCAGGAGTACTGGACCCTCGACGCCCGTCTGGCGGCCGGCGAGGCGCCACCGTTCGCCGCCGCGCTACGCGCGAAGGACGGGGAGAAGGTCGCCCTCGCCCGCGAGGCCGACGTCCAGGCGGTCATCCGAGAGCTCGACGGGCTGGCCTTCACGGTCTCGGCGGTCACCACCGGGGAGCGGAAGCGGAACCCCGCCCCGCCCTTCATCACCTCGACCCTCCAGCAGGAGGCGGCCCGGAAGCTCCGCTTCTCCGCCCAGAAGACCATGCTGGTCGCCCAGCAGCTCTACGAGGGGGTCGAGCTGGACGCCGAGGGGCCGGTCGGGCTCATCACCTACATGCGGACCGACTCGCCCCGGGTCGCCGCGGAGGCCCAGGCCGAGGCGCGGGAGTACATCGCCGGGCGCTTCGGGGCCGAGCACCTCCCCGAGCGGTCCCCGACCTACCGCGCCCGGCGGTCGGCCCAGGAGGCCCATGAGGCGATCCGCCCGACCAGCGCCCTCAGGCTCCCCCAGGCCCTGGCGGGATCGCTCACCCGGGACCAGCTGGCCCTCTACCGGCTTATCTGGGAGCGCTTCCTGGCCAGCCAGATGCGCCCGGCGGTCCGGGCTGCCCCCGCTCGCGATCGGGCAGCGCCTGGCCCTCCTGGGGCTCGAGCCCAAGCAGCACTTCACCCAGCCCCCGCCCCGGTACACGGAGGCCTCGCTGGTCAAGGAGCTCGAGGAGCAGGGGATCGGCCGCCCCTCGACCTACGCCACCATCCTCTCCACCATCCAGCAGCGGGGCTACGTCAATCGGGAGCGGGGCGGGGTCCTCGTCCCCAGCGAGCTGGGCCAGGTGGTCACCGGCCTCCTGGTGGCCAACTTCCCCGACGTGCTGGAGGTGGCCTTCACGGCGCAGATGGAGGAGTCCCTCGACCAGGTCGAGGAGGGCGGTCGGCCGTGGGTGGAGACGATCCGGACCTTCTACGAGCCCTTCGCCAAGGACCTCAAGCGCGCGCAGCGCGAGATGACGGACCTCAAGGAGGGGCGCCCCACCGACGAGATCTGCCCCCGCTGCGGGGCCCCGCTCCTCGAGCGCTGGGGGCGGTACGGGCGCTTCCTGGCCTGCTCGACCTTCCCCAAGTGCACCTTCACCCAGGACGTCGGCGACAACGGCCAGGCCGTCGAGCCCACGGGGGAGGTCTGCGACCGCTGCGGCAAGCCGATGGTGGTCAAGGAGGGGCGGTACGGGCGCTTCCTGGCCTGCCAGGGCTATCCGCGGTGCCGGAACACCAAACCGATCCCCGTGGGGGTCGCCTGCCCCGAGCAGGGGTGCGACGGGGCCCTCACGGAGCGCCGCTCCCGGCGCGGGAAGGTCTACTACGCCTGCTCCAACTACCCGCGCTGCACCTTCATCCTCTGGCAGCGGCCGTTCCCCGAGCCCTGCCCCAAGTGCGGGGCGCCGTTCCTCGTGGAGCGCTCGAGCCGGGGGCGCCGGACCCTCGCCTGCAGCCTGCGGGGGTGCGACTATCGCCGCGACGCCGACGAGTCGGTCTGATGATCTGTCTGAGCAGGGTTTTTGGGGCGGCCGTGCGGGGATCCCGCGCTGAAGGGCGACCGGTCCCCGCGGGGGAGGCGTCGGTCCCGAGCGGAACGTTTAAGCGGAACGGCGCGGGTCCCCGCCGTGAGCGAGCCGGGTGGGGAAGCCGGCTCGCGGGCGGAACACAACCAGGAGGGGCCCCGCCCGGCGAGCCACTGGCGGGTGCGCCGTGGAGCGTGTGGAGCGAGGGGCCGGTGCCTCCCGCGAGGCCGTCCGAAGAGGGCCGGGGTCTCCCTCCGAGTTCCCTGAGGAGACACCGCGGGTGACCGAGCCGATCGGGCAGTTCCTCCAGTACCTCAGGGTGGAGCGCGGAGCCTCCGCGCACACCCTCCGGGGCTACCGCCAGGACCTCGAGCAGTTCGCCCGGTTCCTCGAGGCCAGCGGGCTCGGCCCGCCCCTCGGGGCCGACGCCCGGGCGATCCGGGTCTGGCTGGCGCACTTCCACGACCTCGGCCTGGCGCGGACCTCCGTCGCCCGGAAGCTCGCCACCCTGCGGAGCTTCTATCGGTTCTGGGTGCGGCGGGGCCACCTCCGGCGCAATCCGGCCCGGGAGGTCGGCGGCCCGCGGCCCGGGACGCGCCTGCCGAGCTTTCTCCCCAAGGACGAGGCCCGCCATCTCATGGAGGCGCCCGTCCCCGACTCCTTCCAGGGGGCCCGGGACCGCGCCGTCCTGGAGACCCTCTACGCCACCGGGGTCCGGGTCGGCGAGCTGGCCGGCCTCGACCTGGACGACCTCGACCTCTCGGGGGCGACCCTCCGCGTCCACGGCAAGGGGGGGCGGGAGCGGATCGTCCCCATCGGGGGGAAGGCGCTGGAGGCGCTCCGGGTCTACCTGGCCCGGCGGGGGAGGGGGGAGGGGCCCCTCTTCCAGAACCGCCTCAGGGGGCGGCTCACGGTCCGGAGCCTGCACCGGATCGTCCGGGCTCGGGCCCGGGCGGCGGGCCTCTACCGCGCGGTGACCCCCCACACCCTGCGGCACACCTTCGCCACCCACCTCCTCGACGAGGGGGCGGACCTCCGGCTGATCCAGGAGCTCCTCGGGCACGCGCGCCTGGCGACGACCCAGCGGTACACCCACGTGAGCGCGGACCACCTGATGCGGGTCTACGACCGCGCCCACCCCAGGGCCCGGTGAGGGCGCCCGTGCGCCGCGGCCGGATCGAGGCGACCACCGTGGTCTCGGTCCGCCATCGGGGGCGGGTGGCCATCGGGGCGGACGGGCAGGTGAGCCTGGGGCAGACGATCCTCAAGCACGGGGCGCGGAAGGTCCGTAAGGTCTACCACGACCGGGTCCTGGCGGGGTTCGCCGGGGCCGCGGCGGACGCCTTCACGCTCTTCGCCAAGTTCGAGGGGAAGCTCGAGGAGCATCGCGGCAACCTCCCGCGGGCCACCGTGGAGCTGGCCAAGGAGTGGCGGACCGATCGGTTCCTCCGCCGCCTGGAGGCCCTCCTGGCGGTCGCCGACCAGGAACACTCCTTCATCATCTCCGGGACCGGCGAGGTGATCGAGCCCGACGACGGCGTGATCGGGATCGGGACGGGCGGCCCGTACGCCCTGGCCGCGGCCCGCGCCCTCATCGCCCACTCCGACCTCGACGCCAAGGGGATCGTGGAGGAGGCCATGCGGATCGCCGCGGCGATCTGCGTCTACACCAACGACCAGATCACCGTGGAAGAGCTCTAAACGCATGGAGCCGTTGACCCCGGCCCAGATCGTCGCCGAGCTGGACCGCTACATCATCGGCCAGGCGCGGGCCAAGCGCGCCGTGGCCATCGCCCTCCGCAACCGCTGGCGGCGCCAGAAGCTCCCGGCCGAGCTCCGGGACGAGGTGGCCCCGAAGAACATCATCATGATCGGGCCCACCGGGGTCGGGAAGACGGAGATCGCGCGCCGGCTGGCCAAGCTCGCCCAGGCGCCCTTCCTCAAGGTGGAGGCCTCCAAGTTCACCGAGGTGGGGTACGTGGGACGGGACGTGGACTCCATGATCCGCGACCTTGCCGAGCTGGCGGTCACCATGGTGCGCGCCGAGATGACCGAGTCGGTCCGCGGGAGGGCCGAGCAGGCGGCCGAGGAGCGGCTCCTCGACCTCCTGCTCCCGCGCAGCCGCAGCCGGGAGCCCTATACCAGCGAGAGCCTCGAGGAGATCTCCCCGGACGCGAGCCGCCAGGCCACCAAGGAGAAGCTCCGGAACCAGCTCCGGGCCGGGCGCCTGGACGAGCGGGCGATCGAGCTGGAGGTCAGGGCCCAGATGACGCCCATCGTGGAGATCTTCTCGGCCACCGGGATGGGCGAGCTGGACATGAACCTCCGGGAGATGCTCTCCCAGATGCTCCCCACCAAGACCAAGCGGCGGAAGGTCCGGGTGGGGGAGGCCAAGCGCCTCCTGGCCCAGGAGGAGGCCCAGAAGCTCATCGACATGGACGAGGTCGTCGGCCAGGCCATCCACCGGGTCGAGAACTCGGGGATCATCTTCCTGGACGAGCTGGACAAGGTCGCCGGGCGGGAGACCGGCCACGGCCCCGACGTCTCCCGCGAGGGTGTCCAGCGCGACCTCTTGCCCATCGTCGAGGGCTCCACGGTGATGACCAAGTACGGGATGGTCCGGACCGACCATATCCTCTTCATCGCCGCCGGGGCCTTCCACGTCGCCAAGCCCTCGGACCTCATCCCCGAGCTCCAGGGTCGCTTCCCGATCCGGGTGGAGCTCGACCCCCTCACGCGGGAGGACTTCGTCCGGATCCTGACCGAGCCGGAGAACGCCCTCATCAGGCAGTACACCGAGCTGCTCCGGACCGAGGCGGTCACCCTCCGCTTCCTCCCCGACGCGGTGGAGGCCATCGCCGAGATCGCCACCCTGGTCAACCAGCGGACCGAGAACATCGGGGCGCGGCGGCTCTACACCATCCTGGAGCGACTCCTGGAGGAGATCTCCTTCCACGCCCCGGAGCTTCCGGGCAAGGAGCTCACCGTGGACGCGGGCTACGTCCACGCCCGGCTCGAGGACGTGGTCAAGGACGAGGACCTCTCCCGCTACATCCTGTGAGCGCGGAGGTGATCGAGCCGGTGGAGGAGCTGATCGCTAAGGCCAACATCCTCATGGAGGCCCTCCCTTACATCCGGGCCTTCTGGGGGAAGACCCTGGTCATCAAGTACGGGGGGGCGGCCATGGAGTCCCCGCCCCTCAAGGAGGGGTTCGCCCTGGACGTCATCCTCCTGAAGTACGTGGGGATGAACCCGGTGATCGTCCACGGCGGCGGGCCCCAGATCGGCGCCCTGATGAAACGGCTCGGGAAGGAGCCCCGGTTCGTGGGGGGGATGCGGGTGACCGACGAGGAGACCATGGAGATCGTCGAGATGGTCCTCGTGGGGAGGATCAACAAGGAGATCGTCGCCCTCATCAACCGCCACGGCGGGCGGGCCGTGGGGCTGTCGGGGAAGGACGGCGGCCTGATCGTCGCCCGGAAGCTGAGCCCCCGGACCCGGGCCGGCGACGAAGTGGACATCGGCCTGGTCGGCGAGGTGGAGGAGATCAACCCCCAGGCGATCCGGCTCCTGGAGGAGAACGGCTTCATCCCGGTCATCGCGCCGGTCGGGGCCGGGGCCGGGGGCGAGACCTACAACATCA
>JACPHL010000032.1 GCA_016188625.1 Candidatus Rokuibacteriota bacterium
CGGGGATGCGGCAGCCCCTCGCTCCACACGCTCCGCGGCGCACCCGTCTCGGGCTCGCCGGGCGGGGCCCCTCCTCTTTGTCCCCCGCGCGCCTGTCGGCTTCCCCACCCGGCTCGCTCACGACGGGGACCCGCGCCGCTCCGCTTAACGTTCCGCTCGGGGCCGCCGCCTCCCCACGGGGCCTGCAGAAAGGCAGAACCCCCAAAGGCCTGACTCAGACACATGGCTAGAGGCCCCGGAGCCAGGCCCGGCGGCCCCCCCCGTGCGGGCGGGCTGGCAGGGAGGGCTCGTCGCCCTCGTCCCCCTCCTCAGCCGGCGCCAGGGCCGCGGCCAGCCGCTCGGCGAACGCCCCCGCGGACAGCGTGGCCGCCCCGAGCCGCTCGACGCCCCGCACCACCGCCCGATCCGACGTCACCACGACCGCCTCGCGCCGGGCCGCCACCCAGCGGCGGATCCGCTCGTCGGCCCGCTCGCCCCGCCGCGTGTAGAGCACGAGCACCGGGCCGCGGGCGACCTCCTGCTCGCCCTGGCCACCCTGGGCCCAGGCGTCGAAGACGAGGACGACCGGCCGGCCGCGCTGGCGGGCGTAGCGGATGAGGTCGCGGGTGAGCCGCTCCCGGGCCTCGCGATCCGGCCCCTCCCCCAGGGCGTAGAGGAGGTTGTAGCCGTCGATGACCAGGGGGACCGCCACCTCACTCCCCTCCGGCGGGCCGCGCCATCCCGCCGCGGGGAGCCGTGCCGTCCCCGTAGAGTTGGTGGTAGTGCCACCAGCTCGTGAGCACGCGCTTGACGAAGCGCCGCGTCTCGTCGAAGGGGATCGCCTCGACGAACTCCTCGAGGTCGTCCGTCCGGCGGCCCGCCCACCAGCGCTCGACCGGGTGGGGGCCGGCGTTGTAGCCGGCGACGGCGAGCAGCGGCTCGCCGAACCGCCCCCGGAGCCCGGCGAGGTAGTGGACGCCCAGCGGGATGTTCACCTCCGGCTCCGAGAGCCCGCCGGCCGGCAGGGGGAGGCCCGACTCCCGGGCCACCCGGCTCGCGGTCGCGGGCATGAGCTGCATCAGGCCGATCGCCCCCACCCAGGAGCGGGCCCGGGGGTCGTAGCTCGACTCCTCCCGGATCACCGCCGCGACGAAGAGCGGGTCGAGCCCGTGCTTGGCCGCGACGGCCTCGACGGTGTCGGCGTAGCCGCGGGGGTAGAGGAGCCGCCAGAAGGGGTCGGGGAGCCCCGGGGCCGAGGCCTCGGCCCTCGCCCCGAAGTGCGGGCGGAGGAGCCGGAGGCCCCGGCCGACCTCCCGCTCCGCCACCGCGTCCAGCTCGGCCAGGGCGTGGGCCTCGAAGCCCATCGTCCAGAGGGCCCGCCCCTTCTCGAAGTTGACGTCCCCCTCGAGGAGCCGGAGCGGCTCGGCGGAGACCTGGACGGGGCCGGCGGCCGGAGCGGGGTGGTCCTCGATCCGGCGGGCGGCCAGGAGCCCGTAGTAGGAGCGCGGCGCCAGCCGGAGCAGCTCGCGATAGGCGGCGCGTGCCTCGGCCGACTCCTGGCGGGCCCCGAGGGCCCGCCCGGTCCAGTAGAGGGCGGCCGGCCGGTAGCCCGGGGAGGCGCTGGCGAGCTGCCGGAAGGCGCGCGCCGCCTCCTGGAACCGCCCGGCCCGGTAGTGGAGCCAGCCGATCTGCCAGCGGGCCTGGGCCGCCTGGGGGGTATCAGGAAAGCCGGTCGTCAGGCGGGCGAGCGTCGCGAGGGCCGCCTGCGGCTGGCGGGGCCCCTTCAGCCTGGCGAGCAGGAGCAGGGCGTCCGGGGCCTTGGCGCTGTCGGGGTCGGTGGTGAGGAGACGCTCCAGCGCGGCGGCGGCCTCGGCGTCCTGATCGGTCCGGACGAGGTAGCGGGCCAGCTCGTAGCGGAGCTGGGGGGCCCAGGCGGTCCGGGGCTCCCTGAGCGCGCTCCGCAGCCGCGCCACCACCTCCTGGGCCCGCCCCAGGCGCCAGAGGGCCGGGGCGAAGCGGAGCAGGAGCCGGTGGCGGAGCGCGGGGTCGCGGAGCTCGGGACGCGCCTCCTCCCAGAGCCTCACCGCCCCCGCCGCGTCCCCCCCCTCGGCCAGGCGCTGGGCGAGCAGCAGTCGCTCCTCGAGCGTGAGGGGGCGCAGGGTGAGGCCATGCTCGCCCGCGAGGACCTCCATCCACTCGCGCGCCACCTGGCCCCACTCGGTCGTGGGGGTCTCGATCCAGCGGCGGCGCAGGTCGGCGATCGCCTCGCCGACGGACCCCTGCCGCGCCAGGGCGACGGCGAGCCGGACCAGGGCGCGGCCGGCCCCCGGGAGGTGAGGGGCGCGTTCAAGGAAGCGGCGGTAGGCCTCGGCCGCCTCGGCGAACCGCTCGAGGCGGAATGCCAGGTCCCCCGCGGCCAGGAGCGCCTGGGGGACCAGGGTGCTCGAGGGATGGCGGCGGGGGAACTCGAGGAACCCTTCCAGGGCGGCGGCCTCGTCGCCCGCGCGGAGCCGGGTCTCGGTGGCGAGGGAGCTGGCGTAGGCCTCGAGGGGCGGGTCCCGAGCGGGCGCGGCGAAGCCGGCCGCCGCCGCCTCGAGCTCCCCGCGGGTCAGCGTCTCATGGGCGGCCCGGTAGCCGGCGAGGGCGTCCGGGTCGGCGCGCAACGGACTGGCCTCGCCCCCCGGGCCGGAGAGCGAGCCGAGGCCGAGGAGGAGCCCGACGAGGACGCCACGGCGAGGCATACGGTCTAAGTCTACCCGATGGAGGTTCGGGAACGGAAGCTCGCCGCTCAGGCCTTGGCGCGGGTCGCGCGCCAGGTGTGGTGGATCCGCTGGATGGCCGTGAGGTTCGAGCCGATGGCGAGGAGCCAGAGGATGGGGGTCATGAGATCGGCGAGGGCGCCGACGATCAGGCAGATCATCCGCTCCCCGCGCTCCATGAGCCCGACCCCGCAGTCGGCCCCGATCGACTCGGCCCTGGCCCGGGTATAGCTCACCATGATGGAGCCGACCAGGGAGGCCAGGGTCAGGAGGAGGTCGGGGAGGCGGCCGAGCCGGACGAAGAGGAGGGCGAGACCGGCCAGGATGATCAGGTCCGAGTAGCGGTCCAGGACCGAGTCCAGGAACGCCCCGAACGGGGTGGCCTGGCCGGAGACCCGCGCCACGGCCCCGTCGAGGAGGTCTGCCGCGCCTGCGGCCATGAGCAGGAGCCCGCCGGTCCGGACCCGGTTGGCGGCGAAGGCGAGAGCGGCGAGCGCCGAGAGGGCCAGACCGAGAACGGTGAGGTAGTTGGGGCGGATGCGGACCCGGACGAGGAGCCGGGCGACCGGCTCGCTCCACCGGTCGACCCGATCCCTATACCGACCCAGCATGGAGGGGCTCGGCGGTCAGGAGCGCCGCCTCCAGGGCCTCCCGGAGGCGGGCGAGCCCCTCAGGATCCTCCACCTTGCGCCCCCGCCGATCGGTGACGTAGAAGGCGTCGAAGGCCTGATCGATATCGGTGGCGATCTTGGCGGTCGCGATATCCAGCCCCTCCCGGGCCAGGGTCTTGGTGATGAGGTAGAGCAGCCCCAGGCGGTCGGGTGCCTTGATCTCGACCACGGTGTGGGTGTCGGAGAGCTGGTTGTCCACGTTGACCTTGACCGGGCCCGCGGCTGCCGCGGGCTCGAGGCGGGGCCGGCGGCGGGCGAGGAGCACCTCGACCGACTGCTCGCCGGTCAGGAGCGCCCGGAGGTCGGCGGCGACCTGCTCCCAGCGCTCGGGCTCGAGGATCGCCTCCCCGCCGGGTTCGTTGACCTGGAAGGTGTCCAGGGCGATCCCGTCCCCCCGGGTCTCGATCTGGGCCGAGAGGACGTTGACCCCGTTGGCCGCGAGGGTGCCGGCGATGAGCGAGAAGAGTCCCCGCTGATCCGGGGTCACGACCACGAAGTCCGAGTAGCCGAGGTCCGGGTGGTGGAAGAGCTCCGTGGCCACCGGCTCCTCCCGGAGGCGCTCGACCAGGGCGAGGTGGGCAGCGATCCGCTGGGCCGAGGTGGTGGCCAGGTAGCGCTCGGACAACCCCGCCAGGTGGGCCTCCACCACATCGTGGGCGGCGATGTCCCCGACCTCCTTGAGGAGCTGCGCCGCCAGCACCTCCCGCCGCGGCCGCTCCGGGCGGCCGCCGGTGAGCCGGGCCCGGGCGCGGACGTAGAGCTCCTCGATGAGCGCCCCCCGCCAGGCGGTCCAGAGCCCCGGGGCCACCGCCTTGCTGTCGGCGACGGTGAGGAGGTAGAGCATGGTGAGGCGCTGGACGTCGCCGGCCAGCTCGGCGACCCGCTCCACCGTCTTGGGGTCGTGGAGGTCGCGGCGCTCGGCGGTATGGGAGAGGAGGAGGTGGTGCTCGACCAGGAACCGGAGGCTCCCGGCGTCCGCGGGTGGAAGCTCGAGGCGCCTGTTCACCGCCTGGATCATGGGGACGCCCTTGGCGACGTGGCCGTGCCCCCGGGCCTTGCCGATGTCGTGGAGCAGCGCCCCGAGGACCAGCAGATCCGGCCGTTCGACCTCCGCCAGGAGCGTCGCCAGCTCTTCGCTCCCGGCCGGCCCGGCCAGCGTCTCCAGGTACTCGACGGCCAGGAGCGAGTGCTGGTCGGCGGTGTAGCGGTGGTAGAGGTCGTACTGGACCAGGCAGGTCAGGGCCCCGAACTCGGGGAGGTAGGCGCCCAGGAGACCGAGGTCGTGCATGGTCCGGAGGGTCGCGGCCACCCGCCCCCAGCTCCGGATGATGGCGAAGAAGAGATCCCGGCCCTCGGGCGAGGCCCGGAGGCGTTCCACGAGGGGGACGGCCTCCTCCACGGCCCGCTCGAGGCCCACGTCGAGCTCCGAGCCGAGGCGATGGGCATGCCAGAAGACCTTCATCAGGCGCGCCGGGTCCCGCCGCAGGGCGTCGGGCTCGGTGAGGTGGAGGCGGCCGTCGTAGAAGATGAGCCCGTCGGCCAGGGCCTCCCGGCGGAGGCGGGGCCCGACCGTGCCCCGGCGCGACAGGGCCTCCTGGGCGCGGGCGATGAGGCGGGCCGAGATCCGGTGGATGGCGCGGGCGTGGAGGTAGTAGTCGCGCATGAACTTCTCCACGCCAAGGGCGGTCTCGTCGTCGGCGTAGCCGAAGCTCGCCGCGATCTGGACCTGGAGCGGCCGGGTGAGGACGTCCTGCCGGTGGCCGGCGAGGAAGTGGAGCTCGTTGCGGACGCGCCAGAGGAAGGCCAGGGCCTGGTCGGTGGCCTCGCGCTCCCGCGGGGTGAGCAGCCCCCGCTCCTCCAGCTCCTTGAGGGTGCGCGCCCCGAACTTCGTGAAGGCGAGCCAGAGGGCGGTGTGGACGTCGCGGAGCCCGCCGGCCGACTCCTTGACGTTGGGCTCCTGGAGGTAGACCGAGGCGCCGTGCTTGCGGTAGCGCTGGTCGCGCTCGGTCAGGGTCGCGGCCAGGAAGGCCGGGTAGTCCTTGCGGTAGACGTTCTCCCGGAGGGTCCGCTGGAAGCGCCGGTAGAGGGCGCGGTCCCCGGCGATGAAGCGCGCCGCCTGCATGGAGGTCCGGCTCGGGAGGTCGGTGCGGGCCAGGGCCTGGCAGTCCTCCAGGGAGCGGCAGGAGTGGCCGACGTGGAGGCCGAGGTCCCAGAGGGTGTAGAGGACCTCCTGGGCGACCCGCTGGAGGTAGGGGTGGAGATCGCCCCCGTGGATGAGCATGACGTCCAGGTCCGAGGAGGGGTGGAGCTCGCCCCGCCCGTAGCCGCCCAGCGCCACGAGGACGCAGGAGGTGGGCTCGAGGCCGGCCTCGCGCGCCTCTCCGTCCGCCAGGGCGAAGAGGGCGCGGAGGAAGCGATCCATGAAGTCGGTGTGCGTCTCCAGGCTCTCCCGCCCGGAGGCCCCGCCCCGGTGCCGGGCCCGGAGGCCCTCGTAGGCCGACGCGAGGTGTTGGCGGAGGAGGTCGAGACGCAGCCGGCGACGCCGCGCGGCCAGCTCCGCGCCGGATCCCCGAAACCCTCGCGCCAGCTCGCCCTCGGCGCGCCTGAGCGCCCCGTAGAGGTCGTCGGCGGCCATGGCGCCCCTCAAGGTAGCACCGGGGCCCGGAGGTGTCAAACTCCGGCGCGGTTGACACGGCCCTCGGGAAATCCTATCATCCCCTCCGACCGAACTGATCAGGAGGGGGGACCGCCGATGCGGACGAGCAGACGCGAGTTTCTGAAGGGGGCCGCCGCGGGACTGGCCGTCGCCGGGCTCGGAGGGATCCGGGCCGCGCCGGCGATCGCCCAGCCCGTCTCGGTCAAGATCGGCACCGCGGTCCTGGGGGACTACGCCCTGGCGGCGCCGGTCTTCATCGGGATCGAGAAGGGGTTCTTCAAGACCCACGGGCTCAACGCCGAGTTCATCCCGTTCCGCGGCGGCCCCGACCTGCTCAAGGCCGTCGTGGCCGGCGAGGTCCTGCTGGGAATCTCGGGGAGCACCGACGTCCTCGTCTTCCGGGAGGCCGGAACCCCCATCCGGGCGGTCGCCTCCACCACCGACGGGAACCACTTCACCCTCAACGTGGCTCCGGAGATCACCAGGGTCGCCGACCTGAAGGGAAAGACCATCGGCGTCACCCGGGTCGGGGCCACTACCTGGATCTTCGCCCGCATGCTGGCCAAGCGGGAGGGGTGGGACCCGGAGCGGGACGTGAAGATCGTGGCCCTCGGGGGGATGGACGCCCAGCTCGCGGCCATGGCCCGGGGCGAGGCCCAGGCCTTCGTGTGGGGGGACGGCGGGTCGGTGGTCGAGGTCCAGGGGAAGGGGAAGATCCTGCTCCGGCTCGACGAGGTCACTCCCAAGTGGATCAGCCAGCTCGCCTACGCCACCGAGGACGCCATCCGCGGCAAGGGCGACCTCATCCGGCGGGGCCTCCAGGGGATCTTCCAGGCGATCAGGTTCATGAAGGCGCACCCCGACGAGGCGGCCAAGCTCGGGGCCAAGCACCTCCGCTGGCCCGAGGAGGCGGTGCGGCTCGCCCACAAGCTCTCCGGCCCGCTCCTCCCCGCGGACGGCCGGATCGACCTGGAGGCGCTCCGGGTCATGCAGGACACCCTCCTCGAGCAAGGGGTCATCAAGAAGCGCCTCCCGCTCGAGGAGCACTACACGACCGAGTTCACCCCGGTCAGGGTGTGAGGCGCAACGATGATCACGGTCCCCGCCCACCGGGTCAAGCAGTACGGGGTCGAGTTCTACCAGGCGGTCTTCTCGGCGAAGGAGATCGACCGCCTGGTGCGCTTCGAGGTCCTGAGCTACGGCGGGGTGAAGGAGCCGCCCCGCCGGCGTCCCGCGCGCTCGCGCGTCAACTGGGAGATCCTGGAGTCGCGCATCGGGGAGAGCCAGGAGGCCTACCAGCGCCCGGTGATCCGGCGGAAGATCGAGGAGCTGGTCGCCTACTACACCGACTGCCGCGAGGCCGGCAAGCTCCCCGCGATCCCGGGCGCCGTGATCATCACCTCGGAGCGGCGCTTCACCTTCACCCCGGCCGGCGCGCACCGGTCGCTGGGGCTCCTGGAGATCCCCGAGGAGCCGGGCGTCCTCCGGGTCCTGGACGGCCAGCACCGCCTCCTGGCGCTCCACGCCACCGCCGACGGCGACCTCACCGGCCTCGACGTCCCGGCCGTCCTCTTCGACACCCTCGACGCCCAGCAGATCGTCGAGATGTTCGTCACCATCAACGCCAAGCACACCCGGCTGAACCCTTCCCACATCGTGAGCCTCTCCGGCCGGAAGCTCTACCCGGACCCGAACCAGGCCCTGGCCCACGACATCATCCGGACCCTCAACGAGGACGACACCTCCCCGCTCCAGGGCGAGATCAAGATGCTCGGGATCGGCCGCGGCAGGGTGGCCCAGGCCCCCCTGGCCGAGGAGATCGTGGACCTCTTCGAGACGGTGGAGAAGCTCGCGGGGAGGGCCAAGGCGCAGGACTTCCGCGCCTCGGGCCGCCGCTTCTTCCTCAACTACGTCAAGGCCCTGGCCCAGACCTTCCCGCACGCCTGGGCCGGCCGGAAGTACTCCATCAAGACAGGGGCCGCGCTGCGGGCCTTCGTCCGGGTGGCCCCGGACATCATGGCCCGCGTCCGAGAGCTCAAGGGCGACCCCTACGAGCTCCGGGCGATCCGCGAGGCCATCCGCCCCTGGACCCAGCGGCTGGCGGACCGTCGCTTCGAGACCGAAGGGGAGTGGCGCCAGAAGCTCGCCGGGGGGACCCGGGGGACGGTGGAGACCCTCGCCCGGGAGCTCCGCGACGCCCTGCGCGCTTAAACCTCGAAGGGGGGCTGACGCCCCCCTTCCGAACCTCCCCCCCAGGTTGCGCCGGCGAGGCCGGCGCTCGGAGCGGACCCCCCATCCGCGCGCCGAGGGTCACGAGCCTGCGCCCAGGCCGGGCGGGGGGCCCTCGAGGGCGACATTCCGGCCGAGCCGCAGGCGGACTCAGCGCGGCGGAGCGGCCCGAGCCCGGGGCGAGGGAGCGGGACCGCGGTTCCTGATTTGCGGTCCCGCAGCGGAGCCGCGCGAGGTGCCCGGAGGGGCACCGGTAGTCCGCCGCGGGGAGGCCGGCTGGAGCCCGAGAGGGGCCCCGCCCGGCCTTCCCGAAGGGGGCCTCCGAGTTTACTGCCAGGGGAAGTTCACCGCCAGGATCTCGTACTCCCTGGTCCCGCCCGGGGTCTTCACCCTCACCGTCTCGCCGGCCTCCTTGCCGATGAGGGTCCGTGCCAGGGGGGAGAGGACGGAGATGCGGCCGACGTTGGGGTCGGCCTCGTCGGAGCCGACGATCTGGTAGCGGACCTCCCGGCCGTCGCCGCCCCGGAGGAGGACCGTCGAGCCGAAGGTGATCCGCTCGCCGTCCCGCGGCGGCTCGATGACCTCGGCCTGGCCGAGCTTGCCCTCGAGCTCGCGGATGCGCCCCTCGACGAAGGCCTGCCGCTCCCGGGCGGCGGCGTACTCGGCGTTCTCCGCGAGGTCGCCGTGGGCCCGGGCCTCCTCGATCGCCCGGATCACCCGGGGGCGCTCCTCGCGCTTCAGGCGCTCGAGCTCCTGGCCGAGCCGGGCGAACCCTTCCCGCGTCATGGGGGTGCGTTGGGTCATGCTCGCTCCCTCGCGCCGCGGGCGGGGAGCCCGGCCCCCCGCCCCGGCCGGTGTCGGCGATGAACACCCCCATTGTACTACGCGGCGGCGCCGGGCTCCTCGCCGTCGGGCTCTTCGGCGCGCTCGCCCTCGCTGCGGGGGCCCTGGCCCAATCCCCGCCGGTCCTGCCCGGCGGTCCGCCGCCCGCCGAGGTCGAGCGCGAGCTGCGGGCCGCCATCGCCCTGGCCATCCACCGCTTCGAGGCCAAGGACCTCGAGGGGCTCCTCGCCCTGGTCTCCGACGAGTACCGGACCGGCTACCTGACGAAGGGCACCCTCCGGGCCCAGCTCCTCGGGATGTTCCAGCTCTACGAGACCCTGAAGACGAACGTGCGGGTGGAGGAGATCCGCCTGGTGGGGGAGCACGCCTGGGTGGTCTCGAGCGGCAAGGTGCTCGGGCGGCTCCCGCTCCTCGGCCGATGGATGACCGTCCTCGCCTGGGAGCGGGAGCTCGAGGTCGCCCGGCGGGAGGCGGGAGGCTGGCGCCTGTACGGCTACCAGCAATAAAGCATCGAAGGGGGGCTCCGCCCCCCTTCCGACACCCCTCCCGGCCCCGGGTCGGAGGATCGGCCCCTCGCTCCACACGCTCCGCGGCGCACCCGTCAGTGGCTCGCCGCGCGGGG
>JACPHL010000079.1 GCA_016188625.1 Candidatus Rokuibacteriota bacterium
CGAGCGGGAACCCCCGGCGGGACCTCATCCACACGCCTTCCTGAAGACCCAGGACGATGAAGCCTAGGCGCGCGACCGGCCCGGCCCGCCCCGGGAGGCAGCGTCCCCAAGACCCGGCGGGGCGCGTCATGCCCCGCCCCTAGTGGTGGAGGATCTGGCTCAGGAAGGCCCGGGTCCGCTCCTGCTTCGGCTTGGCGAAGAACTCCGCCGGCGGGGCCTCCTCGACGATGAGCCCCTCGTCCATCAGGACCATCCGGTCGGCCACCTCCCGGGCGAACCCCATCTCGTGGCTCACGACCACCATCGTCATCCCGGAGCGGGCCAGCCCCCGCATGACGTCCAGGACCTCCTTGATCATCTCCGGGTCCAGGGCCGAGGTCGGCTCGTCGAAGAGCATGACCTTGGGCTGCATCGCCAGGGCGCGGGCGATCGCCACCCGCTGCTGCTGGCCGCCCGAGAGCTGGCCGGGGTACTTCTGCGCCTGCTCGGGGATGCCGACGCGCTCGAGCAGCTCCATGGCGATCTGCTCGGCCTTGGCCCGCGGCCACTTCCGGACCCAGATCGGCGCCAGCATGACGTTATGAAGCACGGTGAGGTGGGGGAAGAGGTTGAAGGACTGGAAGACCATCCCCACCTCCTGGCGGACGGCCTCGATGTTGCGGACGTCGTGGGTCAGCTCGATCCCGTCCACGATGATCTGGCCCCGCTGGTGCTCCTCGAGGCGGTTGATGGTCCGGATGAAGGTGGACTTCCCGGAGCCGGACGGCCCGCAGACGACCACGACCTCCCCCTTGCGGACGGTCATGCTCACGCCCTTCAGGGCGTGGAAGCGGCCGTACCACTTGTGGACGTCCCGGGCCACGATCATCTCGTGCCGGTCGCCGTGCGCTTCCCGGGTCTCCGGCGCCATCCTAGCGGACCCCCACGCCGAGCCGCCGCTCCAGCCGGCGGCTCGCCATCGACATCGAGTAGCTGAATACCCAGTATACCAGCGCGACGAAGATGTACACCTCCGTCCTGAGCCCCAGCCAGTTGGGGTTGGAGAGGATGCTCTGGCCGATCGCGAAGAGGTCGAGCAGGCCGATGACCGCGACCAGCGAGGTGTCCTTGAACAGCCCGATGAACTGCCCCACGATGGGCGGGATCACGGCGCGGAGCGCCTGGGGGAGGATGATGAGCCCCATCGTGAGCGCGTTCCCGAGGCCCAGGGCGCGGGCGGCGTCGTACTGGCCCTGCGGGATCGCCTGGAGCCCGCCTCGCACGTTCTCCGCCAGGTAGGCCGCGCTGAACAGGATCAAGGCCAGCATCGCCCGCACCACCTTGTCCACGCGGAGCCCGCCCGGCATCAGGAGCGGGAACATCACCGAGGACATGAACAGGATGGTGATCAACGGCACCCCGCGGACCGTCTCGATGTAGACCGTGGAGAGCAGGCGGACCACCGGGAGGCTCGACCGGCGCCCCAGGGCGAGGAGCACCCCGAGGGGGAAGGAGGCGACGATCGCCACGATGGCGAGGAGAAAGGTGAGGGTGAGGCCGCTCCACTTCGTGGTCTCCACCAGGGGCAGGATGGCGCTCCCCTGGAAGCCGTGGAGCAGGACGAGGATGGCGGGGAACGAAAGGACCCAGGCCGCGACGAGCGCCCTGCCGCGGAAGCGCCGGAAGGCGGTCAGGGTCCCCAGCAGGACGACGAGGGCGAGGGCGGCGCCGATTCGATGGGCCTGCCCGACGGGATAGGTGCCGACCATGAACAGCCGGAAGTTGGCCGGGATCACCGCCCAGCACGCCCCCGGCCTCACGCCGATCGCCTGGGCCGCCTCGCGCGCCCGCGCGCAGGGCTCGTGCGTCGTCGCCCATGTCGCGTCGAAGATCATCCAGCGGGCCATCGGCGGGATGACCGTGGCCAGGAGCCAGAGGATCAGGAGGGTGATGAGGACGTTGTACCAGGTGCTGAAGAGGTTCGCCCTGAGCCAGCCGATCGGGCCGATCTGGGTCCGGGGCGGGAGGAGGATCTCGGCGGGGACGGCGGGCGGCACCCTAGCGCTCCACGAGCCGGACGCGGCGGTTGTAGAGGTTCAGGACCAGCGAGGTGAAGAGGCTCATGGCGAGGTAGCTCCCCATCACCAGCCCGATGACCTCGACCGAGCGGCCGGTCTGATTGAAGATGGTCTGGGCGACCGAGAAGAGGTCGGGGAAGCCCGCGGCGACCGCCAGGCTCGAGTTCTTGGCCAGGTTCAGGTACTGGCTGATGAGGGGCGGGATGATGACCCGCACCGACTGGGGGAGGATGACCAGGCGCAGGGTCTGCCCGGGATGGAACCCGAGGGCCCGGGCGGCCTCCTTCTGCCCGACGTGGACCGCCTGGATCCCCGCCCGGACCACCTCGGCGATGAACGCCGCGGTGTAGACGGTCAGGCCGATCAGCACGGCCGTGAACTCGGGGGTCAGGATGAGGCCGCCCTCGTAGTTGAACCCCCCCATCTCCGGCAGCTCGACCAGGAACGGCTGCCCTGCCACGAGCCACCCGAGGGCCGGGAGACCGAGCAGGGCGCCGCCGGCCCAGACGAGGCCGCGACCGGGCCGGCCGGTCAGCTCCTGGCGGCGCATCCGCCACCGCCAGAGGAGCGGGGCCAGGACGAGCCCGGCGGCGGCGAAGGGGAGCCAGGCAGAGAACGCCGCGGTCGGGGCGAGCAGCGGGAGCGCCGTGCCGCGGTTGCTGAGGAAGATCGAGCCGGGGAGGACGACGCTCTCCTTGACCCCGGGGAGCTGGAGGATCACGGCGAAGTACCAGAAGACGAGTTGGATGAGAAGCGGGATGTTGCGGATGATCTCGATGTAGGCCCCCGCGAGCTTGCTGAGGAGCCAGTTACTGGAGAGGCGCGCGATCCCGGTGAAGGTGCCGAGGATCGTGGCGAGGACGATCCCGAAGAAGGAGACCCGGATCGTGTTGACCACCCCGACCAGGAAGGCGTACCAGTAGGGGTCGCCCTCGTGGTACTCGATCCCCTCGCCGATGGGGAAGCCGGCCTGGCCGTAAAGGAAGCCGTAGCCGGTGGTCAGGCCCCTGGCCCTGAGCTGCGATCGGACGTTGGCGTAGAGGAGGCCGGCGACGGCGATGACCGCCAGGAGGAAGACCACCTGCGCCAGGACCCGGTGGACGCGCTCGTTGCGCCACCAGGCTACGCGCGCCGGGCCGGCCGGCGAACGGGAGGGCTCAGGCGGCATCGGAGGAGACTACACGGCGGAAACGGCCGGCAGGCGACGGATGGGACTCATCCGACACCTGCCGGCATGCGATCGACGCGAACGGACGATCTACCGGATCGGCGGGGCGTAGATGAGCCCGCCCTTGGTCCACAGATCGTTGACCCCGCGCTCGAGGCTGAACGGCGTGCCGGGGCCGAGGTGCCGGGCGAAGATCTCCCCGTAGTTGCCGACCTGCTTGATGGCGTTGTAGAGCCACTTCGGGTCGAGCCCCATCGCCTTGGGGGCCTCCTTGTCGCCGCCGAGCATCCGGGCGATCTCCGGCTCCTTACTGTTGACGTGCTCGTCCACGTTCTTGGAGGTGATTCCGAACTCCTCGGCGATGACCAGGCCGTAGACCAGCCACTTCACGACGTCGCCCCAGTTGTTGTCGCCGTGGGCCCAGGCCGGCCCGAGCGGCTCCTTGGACATGACCTGGGGCAGGATCACGTGCGCGCCCGGGTCCTTCATGATCGACTTCCGGGAGATGAGCCCCGAGATGTCGGTCGTGAACCCGTCGCAGCGCCCCTGCTCGTAGGCCCCGGCCGTGGCGTCGGCGTCCTCGAAGACCACGGCCTTGTAGGGGACGCCGCGCTTTCGGAACTGGTCGGCCAGGTTCAGCTCGGTGGTCGTCCCGGTCTGGACGCAGATGGAGGCGTTCTTCATGTCCTCGAGCTTCTTGATCCCCGACTTCTTCGTGACCATCATCCCCTGGCCGTCGTAGAAGGTGGTCGGCCCGAAGTCGAGCCCGACCGAGGTGTCGCGGCTGATGGTCCAGGTGGTGTTCCGGAACAGGACGTCCGCCTCGCCGGTCTGGAGCACCGTGAACCGCTCCTTGGCGGTGGTGGGGACGAACTCCAGCCTGCCGGAGTCGCTGAAGATCGCCGCGGCCAGGGCGCGGCAGAAGTCCACATCGAACCCCTCGTAGCGCCCCTGGGGCGTCAGGTAGCCGAAGCCCGGCAGCTTGGCGTTGACGGCGCAGATGAGCTTCCCCCGCTTCTTGACCTTGTCCAGGATGTTGACCTGGGCCTCCCCGGGGCCGCTCCAGGCCAGGAGCCCGACGACCGCGAGCAAGGCTGTGGCGAGCCCTCTGAGTAGCCGCCGCTGGCGCATAGTCCATCCTCCCATGCTAGGCGTGGAGACGACGCGGTGAGCCAACCGAAACCCGCATGTATGGCTACCATATCCCTTCGGCCTTTGCAAGGGCGACCGCGACACCCGTGGTCGGAGGCCAGACCGCTGCCCCCGGAGGCGCCACCTGTGCTACCCTGAACGGGTCCCGGCCCCACGGCCGGTGGACTCTTGCGTCCGTGAGGTGAAGGAATGGCCCTCGCCCCGCGCTTCGTCGGCGCCGAGATCAAGCGTCTCGAGGACCCCCGGCCCATCCAGGGCCAGGCCCCATATGTCGATGACCTCGCCCCACCCGGGCTGCTCCACATGGTCATCCTCCGGAGCCCCCACGCCCACGCCCGCATCACCGGGATCAGGGCGGACAGGGCCCGCCAGGAGCCCGGGGTCGTCGCCGTCCTCACCGGCCAGGAGCTGGCTGCGGCGTTCGCCCCCAAGCCCCTCGCGTTCTCCCCGCCCGGCCTCAAGCGCCCCCCCTACCGCCCCCTCGCCGTGGAGGCGGCGCGCTACGTGGGCCAGCCGGTCGCCCTGGTCCTCGCCGCCGACCGCGCCCGCGCCCGGGACGCCGCCGACCTGATCGAGGTGGAGTACGAGCCGCTCCCCGCGGTGACCGACCCCGAGGCGGCGCTCGCCGAGGGCGCCCCCCGGGTCCACCCCGAGCTCCCCGACAACCTGGCCTTCGAGCACCGCTGGCAGTCGGGGGACGTCGAGGCCGCCTTCGCCAGGGCCGACCGGGTCGTCCGGGGGCGCTTCCTCCACCCGCGCCTGGCGCCGGTCCCGATGGAGACCCGGGGGTGCCTCGCCCAGCCCCAGGCCGGCGCGCTGACCGTCTGGCTCTCCACCCAGATGCCCCACCGCGTCCGGGCGCACCTGGTGGAGGTCCTGGGGATCGCCGAGCACCGCCTCCGGGTGATCGCCCCGGAGGTCGGGGGCGGGTTCGGGTGCAAGGCCGGGCTCTACGACGACGAGATCCTCACGGTGGCCGCGGCCCTCCGGGTCAACCGCCCGGTCAAGTGGATCGAGACCCGGAGCGAGAGCTTCACCGCCACGATGCACGGCCGGGGGCAGCGCCACGAGGCCGAGCTGGCCGTCGCCGCCGACGGGACCTTCCTCGGCCTCCGGGCCCGTGGGGTCGCCGACCTCGGGGCGGCCCCCGAGTGCTTCACCTGCGGCCCCCCGATCCTGGCCGGCCGCCTCATCACCGGCGCCTACCGGATCCCGGCCGCCGAGTTCAGCGTCCGGGGCGTCTACACCCACAAGACGCCCGCGGGACCCTATCGCGGGGCGGGGCGGCCGGAGGGCTCCTACCTCATCGAGCGGCTCGCCGACCTGGCGGCGGCCGAGCTCGGGATCGACCCGGTCGAGATCCGGCGGCGGAACTTCATCCCGCCGGAGGCGTTCCCCTACAAGGCCCCCTCCGGCCTGACCTACGACACCGGCCGCTACGCCCTGACCCTGGACAAGGCGCTCGAGATCCTCGACTACCCGGGCTTCCGCGCCGAGCAGGCGCGGCTCCGGGGGGAGGGGCGCTACCTCGGCCTCGGGATCTCGACCTTCGTCGAGACGGCCGGCACCGGCCCCTCGAAGGCGCTCCCGGTCTCCGGCTTCGAATACGGGGCGGTCAGGGTGGAGGCGACGGGCAAGGTCACGGTCCTGACCGGGATCTCGCCGCACGGCCAGGGGCAGGAGACGACCTTCGCCCAGATCGTCGCCGACGAGCTGGGGGTCGAGCCCGAGGACGTGATCGTGCTCCACGGCGACACCGCCGTCGTCCCGGCCGGGTTCGGGACCGGCGGGAGCCGGGGGACCTGCGTCGGTGGCTCGGCGGTCTACCTCGCGGCCCAGACGGTGAAGGCCAAGGCCCGCAGGATCGTCGCCCACCTCCTCGAGGCCGCCCCCGAGGATGTCGTCCTCGAGGACGGCAAGTGGAGTGTCCGGGGCTTCCCGGCCCGGGCGCTGACCCTCCGCGAGATCGCGGCCGCCGCCCACCGCGCGGCCAAGCTCCCCCCGGGGATGGAGCCGGGGCTCGAGGCCTCGAGCGTCTTCGACCCGCCCGACTTCACGGTGCCCTTCGGGGTCTACCTCGCCGTGGTCGAGGTCCTCCCCGAGACCGGGGAGGTCAGGCTTCACCGCTTCATCGGGGTGGACGACGTCGGCAACGTCCTGAGCCCGCTCCTGCTCGAGGGGCAGCTCCACGGCGGGATCGCCCAGGGGATCGCCCAGGCCCTCTGGGAGGAGGTCGTCTACGACGAGGGCGGCCAGCTCCTGACCGGGAGCCTGATGGACTACGCGGTCCCGAAGGCCGACGGCCTGCCGTTCTTCGAGCTGGACCGGACCGTCACCCCGACCCCCCTCAACCCGCTGGGGGCCAAGGGGGTCGGCGAGGCCGGCGCGGTCGGGGCGCCGCAGGCCGTGGTCAACGCGGTCGTGGACGCCCTGGCCCCCTTCGGGGTCCGCCACCTCGACCCTCCGCTCCGCCCCGAGAAGCTCTGGCGGGCCATTCAGACACGCGCCTGAGAGGCCGAAGTATACGCGTGACCAACTGCCAGGCCCACCAGAGAATGGAAAGGGAAAGGGGTGGGGGGCCCCTTTCCGTCAACACCACTCCCTGGCAGGGACAGGAGAAGCGACACGAATCGCTATCTGGCGCGGCCTCGCATCGAGGCCGGGTGGCCGGGGAGCTGTAACCGCTTCCCCGTGTCCGTCACCGTCGTACCGTCCACTTTCAGAATCGACACGTCGTTA
>JACPHL010000067.1 GCA_016188625.1 Candidatus Rokuibacteriota bacterium
CCGCGCAGGGCGACGAGGACGAGGGCGAAGCCGACCGCATGGGGGAGGGCCAGGAGCCCGACGAAGGTGCGGAAATGCCGGAAGAGGAGGCGATGGGCCCGCAGCACGAGCGCCCCGACGTCCCCGGGCGCGGGCGCGCCCGGCCATGAGGCGGGGCGCGCCGCTCTGAACCCTCGACTCGCGGATTGGATAGTCGGCTCCGAGCGCGGGCTTCGCCCGCGCAACCCTCGGGGGGAGGTTCGGAAGGGGGGCGGAGCCCCCCTCCGAAAAATCTAGAGGCCCCGGACCCGCTTGACGGCGATGACGTCCTTGACCGCGGCCACCGCCCCCATCACCCCCTGGAGCTGGTCCAGGTCCGCCACCTCGACCACGAAGTGGTTGATCCCCTTGCGGTCCTCGGTGACGGTCACCTCGGCCTTGATGATGTTGGCTTGCCGGGAGGAGATGGCCGTCGAGATCTCGGCCAGGAGGCCGGGGCGGTCGCGCCCGATGTAGACGGCGATCTTCACCGGGAGGGGCACCTTCTCGACGACGTCCCACTCCACCGCCACCGTGCGCTCCGGCTCGACCAACCCGGCCCCCACGTTGGGGCAGTCGCGGGTGTGGACGGTGATCCCCCGCCCCCGGGTGATGAACCCGAAGATGGCGTCGCCCGGGACCGGGCTGCAGCACCGGGCGAAGCGCACCAGGACGTCGTCCACCCCCTTGACCTTGACGCCGGTCTCGGGGCGGCCGGCCCGGGACCGCGGGGGCTTGACCTCGACCCGGGCCTGGGCCTGGACCTCCGCCGGGAGGAACCGCGCCAGCACGGTCTGAACCGCGGTCTTCCCGTAGCCGACCCCCGCCAGGAGGTCGTCCACCGTGGAGTAGCCGTGGTCCAGGGCGACCTTGCGCATCTCCTCCCCCTCCAGGAGCGTGGCGGGGGGGAGCCGGTGCTTCTTGGCCTCGCGCTCGAGGAGCTCCCGGCCCAGGGCGACGGAGCGGGCGCGCTCCTCGGTCTTGAGCCACTGCCGGATCTTCGAGCGCGCGCGGGTGGACTTGACGATCTTCAGCCAGTCGCGGCTGGGCTTCTGGGTGGGCGAGGTCAGGATCTCGACGATGTCCCCCTGCCGGAGGGCCTGGCGCAGGGGGACCAGCTTGCCGTTGACCTTGGCGCCGACGCAGTGGTGGCCCACCTCGGTGTGGACGGCGTAGGCGAAGTCGATGGGGGTGGACCCCTCGGGCAAGGCCTTGACGTCGCCCTTGGGGGTGAAGACATAGACCTCGTCGGGGAAGAGGTCCACCTTCACCGTCTCCATGAACTCCCGGGGGTCCTTCATCTCCTGCTGCCACTCCAGGAGCTGGCGGAGCCAGACGAAGGCCTGGTCGAAGGTGTCCTTCTCCGCCCGCCGCTCCTTGTACAGCCAGTGGGCCGCGATCCCCTCCTCGGCGATCCGGTGCATCTCGTGGGTCCGGATCTGGATCTCCACGGGGTCGCCCTTGGGGCCGATGACGGTGGTGTGGAGCGACTGGTACATGTTGGACTTGGGGATGGCGATGAAGTCCTTGAAGCGGCCGGGGACCGGCTTCCAGAGGGAGTGCACGACGCCCAGGGTCCCGTAGCAGTCGCGGACGGAGCCGGTGATGATCCGGACGGCGGTGAGGTCGTAGATCTCGTCGAACTCCCGCCCCTGCTCGTGCATCTTCTTGAAGATGGAGTAGAAGTGCTTGGGGCGGCCGGTGATCTGCCCCTCGATCCCGACCTCGGAGAGCTTCCTGTGGAGGATGGCCATGACCTGGTTGATCTCCGCCTCCCGCTCGAGTCGCCGCTTCGCCACCCGCCGCTCCAGGTCCCCGTAGATCTCGGAATGGAGGGCCTTGAGGGCCAGGTCCTCCAGCTCCGCCTTGACCTTCCAGCGGGGCGTAGATGTCCAGGGTCTCCTGGGCGATCTTCCGCTGCTTGTCGGGGGGGAGGTAGCCGAGGGTCCGCATGTTGTGGAGCCGGTCGGCCAGCTTGATCATGAGGACCCGGATGTCCCGGGCCATGGCGACCAGCATCTTCCGGAAGTTCTCGGCCTGCCGCTCCTCCCGGCTCGCGAAGGCGAGCTTGCCGATCTTGGTGACGCCGTCCACCAGCTCGGCGATGTCCGGGCCGAAGCGCTCGGCCAGGACCTCCTTGGTGGCGGCCGTGTCCTCCAGAACGTCGTGGAGGAGCCCCGCGGTCACCGTGGTGACGTCCATCTTGAAGTCCACCAGGAGCCCGGCCACCTCGAGGGGGTGGGAGACGTAGGGCTCCCCCGACAGCCGCGCCTGACCCTCGTGGACCTCCCCCGAGAAGACGTACGCCTGCCGGACGAGGTCCACGTCGGCCCCGGGCTGGTACTTGGGGATCTCGCTCAGCAGGTCCTCGAGCCGCACCACGGCTTCATTATACCCCGGCGCGGCTAGAAGCCCGTCCGAGTTGCGCTGTGCGCTCGCGTGCTCTGGACCCTCGGCTCGCGGATTGGGTGGTCCGCTCCGGGCGCGGGCTTGGCCCGCGCAACCTTGGGGGGAGGTTTCGGAAGGGGGGCGGAGCCCCCCTCCGAGGAATTCAGGCCTTCGCCACCGCCTTCCTGCCGCGCGCCCGGGCCTCGGCCCGGGCCTCCCAGTCCACGACGAGGGGGGCCGCCACGAAGACCGAGGAGTAGGTCCCGGTGATCAACCCGACCAGGAGGGCGAAGGAGAAGTCCCGGAGGACCTCCCCCCCGAAGAGGTACAGGACCACAAGGACCAGGAAGACCGTCAGGGAGGTGAGGAGGGTGCGGGAGAGGGTCTGGTTGATGCTGGCGTTGATGACGTCGGCCAGG
>JACPHL010000081.1 GCA_016188625.1 Candidatus Rokuibacteriota bacterium
ACGACCCGGACCTGGCCGAGGCCATCCTCGACCGCGTCCTGGAACGCGGCCGGCACATCGAGCTCCGCGGCCCGTCGTACCGGACGCGCCACCTCACACTTGACACCCACCACGACTCGGAGCGAGAATCATCCTCGACATCGGCCAGAGTTTCCGGAAATCACCGGCCAGAATTTCCGGAACCCACAGTTTTGAGTGCCCTCGCCCGTCCGGCAGGCGTTCGCACCCCCCCCACAGGCCGCTCACCGCGCCCGAGCGCGGGACATCGTCATGGCCGCCATCCCGGCGGCATGCTATAATCCAAGCTGACCGCAAAGGCGGTTGCCGGTAGTCAACCTTTTCTGACCTTTGTCCCAGAGGGAAGTCCTCGTGAACCTCGACCTCGGCGACCGGGTATGGCCCCTCACGGCGAGGGGCCCGGCCGTGCGCCGGTGCGGCCCGAGCGCTTCCGCACCCCGTCCCGCCGGGGGCTCTCCCCTTTCATCCCGCGTTCGGTAGCGGTATGCCGCAGCGCATCCTCGTGGCGGACGACGACGCGAGCGCCCTCAAGGGGCTTCAGGACCTCCTCACCGCGTGGGGCTACGAGGTGAGCGCCGCCGCCGACGGCGAGGAGGCCCTGGAGCGCGTGGCCGAGCGGCCCCCGGCCGTGGTGATCAGCGACCTGGTCATGCCGAGGCTGGACGGGCTGGGCCTCTTGGCCGCCCTCAAGCGGGATCATCCGACCACCGCCCTGATCCTCCTGACCGGGCAGGGGACCATCGAGAGCGCGGTCCAGGCCATGAAGGACGGCGCCTACGACTACCTGACCAAGCCCGTCGATCCGGCCCGCCTGCAGGTCCTTCTGGAGAAGGCGGTGGAGCGGACCGAAACGGTCCGCGAAGTCCACCTCCTCCGCCGTCAACTCCGGCAGCGGGGCGCCTTCGGCCGGCTGGTGGCCGGCGCCCCGGCCATGCAGGAGGTCACGCGCCAGCTCGAGCTGGTGGCGCCGACGGACGCCACCGTCCTGATCGTCGGCGAGACCGGGACCGGCAAGGAGCTGGTGGCCCGCACCATCCACGAGCTGTCGCCGCGGCAGCGCGGCCCCTTCGTGGCCCTCAACTGCGCGGCCATCCCCGAGACCCTGCTGGAGAGCGAGATCTTCGGCCATGAGAAGGGGGCCTTCACCGGAGCGATGGAACGGCGGCAGGGGTGCTTCGAGCTGGCTGACGGTGGGACCCTGTTCCTGGACGAGGTGGCGGAGATGCAGCCGGCCACACAGGTGAAGTTCCTGCGGGTCCTCCAGGAGGGACGGTTTCGGCGCGTGGGCGGCAAGGTGGAGCTGCAGGTGGACGTCCGGATCCTCGCGGCCACCAACAAGGACCCGGCCAAGGCGGTCCAGGAGGGGGCTATCCGCGAGGACCTCTACTACCGGCTCAACGTCTTCACCATCGCCCTGCCGCCGCTCCGGGAGCGGCTCGATGATCTGCCGGAGCTGGTGCACGCTTTTCTGGAGACGTTCAACGAGCGGTACGGGCGGGCCGTCAAGGGCATGGACGAGGCGGCCCTGGCCGTGCTCCGCCGGCACCCCTGGCCGGGGAACGTCCGTGAGCTCGAGAACGTGGTCGAGCGCGCGGTGATCCTGTGCCCCGGCGACCTCATCGGCGTGGCGTACCTCCCCACACCCCTGGCGCCCCCGCAGCCGGCGGCCGAGGGGACCGGCGTGGTCCTCTCCGTGGGGACCACGGTGGAGGAGGCGGAGCGCCAGCTCATCCTGCGCACGCTGGCGCACACCGGGAACAACAAGGCTCGGGCCGCCGAGATCCTGGGGATCAGCCTGAAGACCCTGCACAACAAGCTGAACAAGTACAAGGCCTGGGGCTAGGGGTGGGGCTCTCGACCCTCCGCTCCCGAGAGGTCCTCGGGATCACCGTGGTGGTCCTGCTGCTGGTGGTGGTGGCCACCGTGGCCCACCTGGCCAGCGTGGCCCGGCTCACCCTCCGCCACGCCGCGGGCGAGGGGGAGCTGTTGGCCCGGCAGCTCTTCCACCAGAGCGCCCGGGTCATCGAGGCCTCCGTGCGGCCTTCACCCCTGCTCCTCCGGCCGGATCCCGGGATCCGGGCCTTGCTCGAGGGGATGGAGGGCTACTCCCAGACCGTCGTCTACGCGGCGATCGTGGATCCGGCCGGTCACGCCTGGGTCCACAGCGATCCGGCCCAGGAGGGGAAGACCCTCCCCCCGCACGAGAGCTTGGAAACGGTGCTCGAGTGGGGGACGCTCCGGATCGTCACGGCCCTCCTGGGCGAGCCCCGGATCTACGAGGTCCGGCTCCCCATGCGGTTGGGCGAGGAGCCGTTCGGGGCGGCGCGGGTGGGGATCTCGACCAGCCTCCTCCGGCGTGAGCTGACGGACGCCCTGGTGCGGAGCCTGGCGCTGGCGGCGGGGGCGCTGGTCGTGGCGGTCGCCGTGGGGCTGGGGGCCGGGGGCGTCCTGCTGCGGTCCCTGCGCCGGATCGCCCAGCGGATGGAGCGGCTGGCCCGGGGAAGGTACGGCGCCGCGGTGGACCTGACGCGGGACGACGAGCTCGGGGAGCTCGCGGCGCGGGTGAACCGGCTGGGGGAGCAGCTCCAGGCCGATCCCTCCCGGGGGCAGAGCGAGAAGGCGCGGGATGAGGGGCTCATCAACAGCCTCGAGGATGCCGTGGTCTTCCTGAACGGCCGGCGCGAGGTGGTCTTCTGCAATCAGGCGGCCGAGGGGATCCTGGAGGGCCGGCTGGAGGCGCTGGCTGGCCGACCGCTGAAGGCCGTCCTGCCCGAGGCCCACCCGCTCCTGCCCGTGGTGGCGGAGCTGTTCGACCGGGGACAGGGGCGGCGGGGCGCCCCCTTGAAGGTCTCCGGATCGGACGGGCGGATCCGGGAGCTGGCGGTCTCGAGCTACCGGATCCGGGAGGGCGAGGAGGCGGGGGGCGGCGTCCTGGCCCTGAAGGACCTGGATCCGGTGCGGGCCGTGCAGTCGCTGGTGACGTACTCGCAGAAGCTGGCGGCCCTGGGCCGTCTCACCTCCGGGGTGGCCCACGAGGTCAAGAACCCGCTGAACGCCATGCGGATCCACCTGGAGCTCCTGAGGACGCGGCTCGGGGGGGCGCGGCCGGAGGTCGGGGAGAACCTGGAGGTGATCGCCGAAGAGATCCAGCGGCTCGACCGCGTGGTGCAGGGCTTCCTGAAGTTCATGCGGCCGCAGGATCTCCACCTCGCGCCGGTGGATCTCAGCGCCCTGCTCGCGGAGGTGGCCCGGCTGGCCGCGCCCGAGGCGACGCAGTCCGGGGTCGAGATCGTCCTGGACCTGGCGCCGGACCTCCCACCGGTCACCGGCGATGCCGAGCTCCTCCAGCAGGCCTTCACCAACCTCGTGACCAACGCCATCCAGGCCATGCCCCGGGGCGGGACGGTCACCCTGACGACGCGCCCGGCCTCCCGGGGGGTCGTCGAGGTCCACGTCAGCGACCAGGGGGTCGGGATCCCGCCGGAGGATCTGGACAAGATCTTCCGGCTCTACTACACGACCAAGGCGAACGGCTCGGGGATCGGGCTCTCGCTGGTCTACCGGATCGTCCAGATGCACGACGGCCAGATCGAGGTGGAATCGACGGTCGGGAAGGGGACGACCATGATCCTGGCGCTGCCGCTGGCGCCGGTGCCGGCGGCCATCGCATGAGACGCGGGGCGCTCCTGGCGTGCCTGCTGGCGGTCCTCTCCGGGTGTGCGGTCCTGCGCGGCGCCATCTCGCCTCCTCCACCCGCGGAGTCGGGCCTGCCGCCGGCGGAGCAACCCACGCCTCCCGCCTCCGCCCCCCCGGTGCCGGTGGTCCGGCCGGCGGCGCCCCCTCCGGCGCCCCCGCTCACCCCGCAGATGTCGGCCGAGGAGGAGCGGCGCCTGCGGGAGGAGGTGGAGGGGAAGATCGGCGAGACGGGCCACCGGCTCGTACGGCTCGTCCAGCAGCTCGAGGGGCGGGAGATGAAGCCGGAGGAACGGGAGACGTTCCTGACCGCGCAGCGCTTCCTGGAGCAGGCTCGCAAGGCGCTGGCGGCGCGGGAGTACCAGCGCGCGGCCAACCTGGCGGCCAAGGCGCGCGCCCTCAGCGACGACCTCGCCAAGACGACGAAGTAACCCCCACCCCGAAACCCTCCGATCGGTCGCTCTCCCTGCAAGTCGTGATAACTTGTTCGGCATTTTTTCAGCTCGGCTCGGGAAGATTTTACATCTCGTCGGACCTCCCGGCCGGTCTCCGGATTCGCCCTCCACGGAAAAATTTTCGCAATTTCAAAGGATTATGTCCCTCCGGCTCCGACCCGCCGCCATGGGCACGGCTGTTGCACGACCATCAGACATGGCGGCGTTGTCTCCTCGTGCGGGGCCGCGGCGCTCCCGGCGGGGGGTAATCATGGCGAAGCCAAGGAGGTGACAGCATGAAGCGAGCGTTCGCAATCCTGACCGCCCTTCTGCTCGTGGTCGGATGGGCCGGCGTGACGATGGCCCAGGCCCCGAAGCCGGGCGCTCCGCCCGGTGCGCCCGCGCAGCCGTGCGCGGCGCCCGGGGCCGAGAAGCCCGGGGCGGCGAAGGAGGTGATGGA
>JACPHL010000097.1 GCA_016188625.1 Candidatus Rokuibacteriota bacterium
GCCGGGACGCGCTCCGTCCGGCAGGAGCTCGGCGCGCGATGAGGCTCTTCAAGCCCGAGGTCGAGGCCCAGCGCTTCTGGAACCCCTACACCCAGACGATGCCCAGGGCGGAGCTGGACCGGCTCCACCTCAAGAAGCTCCAGACCCTGATCGCGTACGCCTACCACCGGAGCCCCATGTACCGGAGCCTGCTGGACCGCCACAAGGTCAGGCCCGCCGAGATCCAGACTATGGACGACTTCGTCAAGCGCCTCCCCTTCATCGACAAGAAGGACGTCCTGGAGGCCCAGGCCACGAGCCCGCCCTTCGGCGACGCCCAGGCCATCCCCGAGGACTTCTTCCTCCAGCGCTTCGCCACCTCGGGCTCCACCGGCGTCCCGCTCCACATCCCCCTCACCTACTACAGCTCCGTCCTCTGGGGGGAGTCGTGGCTCTACATCCTGTGGGGGATCGGGCTCCGGCCGCGGCACAGCTTCTACTTCCCCTTCCACTGGGGGATCTTCGCCGCCTTCTGGTCGGCCTACATGGGGGTCCGGCGGCTCGGCGGGACCGTCGTCTCCGGGGGCGGGCTCGACAGCAAGGCCCGGATCCAGCAGATCCTCCAGTACCGCCCCGATGCGATCTTCGGGACGCCGACATACATGCTCTACCTCGGCGAGGTGGCCCGGGAGATGGGGGTGGACCTCCGGAAGACCTCGGTCTCCTACGTCCTCGTGGCCGGCGAGCCCGGCGGGAGCATCCCCTCCACGCGCCAGGCGATGGAGGAGACCTGGGGGGCCAAGGCGTACGAGCTGTACGGGATCGCCGAGCTGGGGCCGACCAACCCCGGCTGCCCGATGCAGGGCGGGGTCCACCTCTGCGAGGAGTGGTACCACGCCCTGGTCGTGGACGAGGCGGGGAACCCGGTCCCCTACGGCGAGGTCGGCGAGCACATCGTCACCGCCTACATCCAGCACGGCCAGCCGCTCATCAAGTACCGGAGCCACGATCTGGTGCGCTGGACCGACGAGCCGTGCGGCTGCGGGACGACCTGGCTCTACTACCCCGGCGGCGTGCTCGGCCGCACCGACCACATGATCATCATCAAGGGGGTGAACGTCTACCCGAGCGCGGTGGAGGCGCTCCTCCACAAGGTGGCTGGGCTCTCGGAGCACTACGAGCTCCACGTCGGGCGGGAGGCGGCCAACGACTTCGTGACCGTCAAGGTGGAGGCGCGGCCGGAGACGTCGGCCGAGCGCTACGGCGGGCTCAAGGGTGAGGCGGAAGGGATCCTGAAATCGATGATCGGGGTCACCATCGGGGTGGAGGTCCAGGCCCCCGGGACCCTCCCGCGCTACGAGCTGAAGGCCAAGCGCTTCTTCGACCACCGGCCGGCGGAGCACCGGTGGCAGCTGGCCGGGAGGACGGGGGGATGACCCGCGAGGAGACCCTCGAGCGGCTCCGGGAGCTCCAGCGCCAGGTCCGGGCGCTCCGGGAGGAGACCGACATCCCCGCCATCGAGCGGACCATGCAGCTCCTGGACATGTACTGCCACATGGCGCGCTGGGAGCTCGGCGACCTCGAGGCAATGATCCCCGAGCTGGAGCAGCCCTAAGTCCCTAGATCAGTAAGTTCTAGGGCCGACGAGTAACACGTGGGAGCTCTTCTATATTTCAGTAACAGTCCCCAACGCTGAAGCAGTCTCCTCTCGGCCTCCCAGCTGCTCGGCCCGCTTCACCCGCTCACTCCCCGGCGGCCAGTCACGTGCGATCGCCCACCCGGCCCAACTTCGGCCCAGCACAGATCGGGCAGCGCGACGGCCGGCGGATGATCGCCGAGTCGCGGGGGAAAACCATTGCCAGCCCCCAGTCCAGGGCGACCTGGAGCTGTTTACGGAACCCCACCAGCTTGTAGAGGTGAAGCGCGTTCCAGAAGAGCCAGGCAGGATAGCCGGTGAACTTGAGCCCCATCAGGTCTACCACCGCATCGTTCATCCCGAGGGAGACCAGCATCCCGCGGGGGGAGAACTCGATGGGGACCAAGGGCCGATCCTCGAGGCGGCTGAGGATATTTTCCGCTACGAGCCGTCCGTGAGCGATGGCGGCGGGAATGATAGGGACCGAGGCCTCGGGACGATCGGCGATCACCACGGTGTCTCCCACCCCGAACACCTCCGGGAAGCCCGGGAATTCCAGAAACTGGTTGACCAGTACGCGCCCGGCGCTGTCCCGGGGCAGGCCGAGCTCCTCGAAGACCGGATGCCCTCTCACGCCCGCCACCCAGACCACGATGCCGGCCCGTTCGATCTGCTCTCCGTTGATCCCCACGCCCCCCGCCTCGATCCGGGTCACGCGAGCCCCGGTCCGGACCTCGATCCCGTCGCGTGCCAGCTTCCGCCGGGCCCGCTTGGCCAGGATCGGATCGACGCCGCGCAGGATGTGCTCGCTGGCCTCGAGGAGAACCAGGCGCGGCTCGCCCGGCTGAATTCCAAGGTAGCGCGGCACCACATAGCGGGTGAAGAAGTCGTGGAGCTCCGCGATCAGCTGCACCCCCGTGTACCCCCCGCCCACCACGCACACGGTGAGGAGCTCCCGCCTGCGCGTCGGATCTCGCTCGTGGTCCGCATGCTCGGCCAGGTCGATCACCCGATCCCGGAGCGTGACGGCGTCCTCCAGTCCCTTAAAGAAGAACGCATGCTCCTCGACGCCGGGGACGCCGAACGTCTGCGTCACCCCGCCGAGGGCGACCACTAGGAAGTCGTACGACACGCTCCCCTCCGCCAGGTGGACCTGGCGCCCCTTCAGGTCAAGACCCAGCACGCGGTCGCGGAGGAATCGAAAGCGGCGATGAGCGCGGATGTCCCGGATCGGTTGGATGATGTGTCGTGGCTCGACAGTGGACGAGGCGATCTGCGGGAGCAGTGGCGTGAACAGCAGGTAGTTCTGGTCGCTCACCAGCAGGAGCTCCACGTCCTCCCGCCGCCCCAGGCGACGCTCAAGGACCCGGATCGCCTCGATCCCGCCGAACCCGCCTCCGAGGACGACGACCCGACGGGTCATCACCGTCTCCTGCCCATATACTCAACCCC
>JACPHL010000069.1 GCA_016188625.1 Candidatus Rokuibacteriota bacterium
CGGAATGCAGGCGTAATCATGGCGGTCCGAGGCGCCGCGCCCGACTCGGAAGAAGGTCATCCCGAGCGCGAGCCAGTCGAGCGCCCGGGAGAGCCCCTCGGGATCGAGGCCGATCTGATGGAGCCGGAGGTGCGCCTCCGCCGCGAGTGCAGCGCCTATCGCATCGGGCACTCGCGGGGAGAACTCCCATGCCTGCCCGCCGGTGGGCAGGAGATCCGATGCGCATAGCGCCCGAGCCGCCGCATCGAGCACCCGGGCCTCGACGACCCCGGCCAGCAAGGCCGAGGCCATCACGGCCGCGACGATCAGGCGCGCGCGTCCCATGCTTCCCTCCTCACAGGCGGGATTGCTCATGAACGGCTTCCCGCGGGGCGCCGGTCATCCCCGCCGGGCGATGAGCTGCGCGACGCTGTGGCGGTGCGGGGTGCCGTCCTGGGCGCACGCGATCGCCGACTCCTCGTACTCAAGAACCTCCCAGTCCCCATAATAATTCCTGAGCTCGCCCGGCCGGAAGTACTCCACGATCTCCCCCTTCTCGACGTAGACCTCCCGGTCCGTGAAGACGATGTGGCCGTGGAGCCCGCCGGGTTGGGTGACGGCCTGCCAGCGCGGGAAGATCCGGTCGCGCACCCGGCGCGGGAGGTAGTGGACGGCCCCGCAGGAGAAGACCAGGTCGTACGGCCCCCGGGGCAGGGAGCGGCCCATGTCGGCCACCACCCAGCGGACCCGGACCCCGGCCGCCCGGGCCAGGCGGCGGGCCTTGCCGATCCCCGCGGCCGAGACGTCCACCCCGGTCACCCGGAAGCCGCGCGCGGCGAAGAAGACCGCATCGCGCCCCTCCCCGCAGCCGAGGTCGAGGACCCGGCCGCCCGGCAGCATCTCGGCGATCCGCCGGGCGAAGGTGGTCGGCTCGGTCCCCCAGACGTACTCCGGGCGGCGTTGGTACTCCTGCGCCCAGGGACTGCGGGGACGCCCCACCGGCTACTCGGAGAGCCTGAGGAGGGTCCCGCGCCGGCGGGCGTGGGTGAGGGCCGCGCCGAGGGCCCCGTAGGTCAGCGCGAGGTAGACCAGGGAGGTGGCGAACCCCTTCAAGAGCGCCGCCTCGAAGACCGGGGCGAAGCCGTAGTGGGCGCGGAAGGCGTCGAGGAAGTACGTCAGCGGGATCGCCGCGGCCACGGCCGCCACCGGAGGCGGCAGGAGGGAGACCGGGTAGTAGATCCCCGCGAGCAGCAGGATCAGGCTCACCGCGGACCAGGCCGAGACCTCGGCCCGGAGCCCGAAGAGCAGCAGCAGCGTGCACACCCCGAGCCCGATGATCACCGCGTTGAGGAACAGGCCGAGGAGGAAGGCGACGAGGGCCGCCGGGCCCGGGTGGAAGAAGTCGAAGCCGAACCCCCACCACCCCAGGCCGGCCAGGAGGGCGAAGACGGCGAGCCCCCGGAGGATCCCCATGAGCCAGCTCCCCAGGGCCAGGTGCCAGAGCCCGATGGGGGCGAGGAACTGGTGCTTGATCCCCTTTGCCCACATCTCGAAGAGGATCGCGTAGGCCACGTCGAGCTGGCAGACCTGGATGATGGAGAGCGCCAGGGTCCCGATGAGGATGAAGGCGGTGGTCTCGGGGGTGAGATCGAGAAAGCGCGTCAAGAGCCCGACCGAGAGGACCCCCACCGTCGGCCAGAAGACGACTTCGAAGACCGTGAAGATGTTCCGGCGGGCCATCAGCCAGTTCTTGCGGATGAAGGCGGAGACCTTCGTCCACTCCCGCGCCGCCGTCCCGGTCATCGCGCCAGCTCCAGGAAGACCGCCTCCAGGTCCGGCTCGGTGACCCGGAGGTCGTGGACCTCGACCCCCGCCTCGTGGAGGTGGCGGAGGAGGTCGGGGAGGCGCTTTCGGGCATCGTCCACCACGCACTCGACGCGGCCGTCCCGCGATGCGCAGGCCAGGACGCCGGGGAGGGCCCGCAGGCGCTCCCAGGCCGCGGGGTCGGCCAGGACGAGGCTCACCGCGTCACCCACCTTGATCCGGCGCTTGAGACTGTCGGCGTCCCCCCGGGCGAGGATCCGCCCGTCCCGGAGGAAGACGATCTCGTCGGCCAGCTCCTCGGCCTCGCGCATGTAGTGGGTGGAAAGGAGGATGGTCGTCCCCCGCTCGCGCCGGAGGGCGGCGATCTGGGCCCGGATCCGGACCGAGACGTCGGGGTCGAGCCCGACGGTCGGCTCGTCCAGGATCAGCAGCTCGGGCTCGTTGACCAGGGCCTTGGCGAGGGCGAGGCGCTGCTTGAGCCCGGTGGAGAGCTCGGAGTAGGGGACCTCGGCGTGCCCGCGCAGCTCGAGGAGATCGAGGAGGGCCTCGACCCGAACCCGGCGGACACGCCCGGTCACCCCGGCGAGCCGGGCGAAGATGTCGAGGATCTCCCGGGGGGTCAGGCTCCAGAGGAAGTTGGCGTTGCCGCTCGACATGTTCACCCGCTCCCGGACCCGGTGGGGCTCCCGGACCACGTCGTGACCGAGGACCCGCGCGCTCCCCCGGTCGGGGAGGAGGAGGGTGGCCAGGATCGACAGGAGGGTGGTCTTGCCCGCGCCGTTGGGCCCGAGGATGGCGAAGATGACGCCCCGGGGGACCGAGAAGGTGACGCCACGGAGGGCGGGCTGCACCCGTCGCCGTGGCCAGCCGCTCCGGAAGCTCTTCTCGAGGTCGTGGATCTCGACGGCGGGGGAGAGGCCCATCGCCTTCACTCTACCACACCGGGAGGCGGCCTGGGGCCTCCCTCCCGGCCGCGATGGGGAAGGACGCTCGAGGTCTTGGGCGGGACCCGGGCGGCGCTACCGCCCCGGGGGGCGCGGCGCCGCGCCCGCCGCGGGCTGCCCGGGGACGCCCCCGAGCATCGACAGCCGCTGGACCTCGACCTCGAAGTCCACGGGCGAGCTGGCGGCACGGAGGGCCTCCTCGTAGGTGATGAGCCCGCGCTGGTAGTAGTCCAGGAGGCCCTGGTCGAAGGTCTGCATCCCGTAGGTGTCGCGCCCCTCGGCGATCGCGGAGGGGATCTGGGCCGTCCGGGCCGGGTCCTCGATGCAGCGCTGGATGGTGACGGTGTTGACGAGCACCTCCACCGCCGCGATGAGGCCCGAGCCGTCGGCGCGATCGATGAGGCGCTGGGAGATGATCCCGCGGAGGACTTGGGCCAGCTGGCCGCGGATCTGCCGCTCCAGCGGCCCCGGGAACTCGGCGATGATCCGGTTCACCGTCTCGGTGGCCGTGATGGTGTGGAGGGTGGAGAGGACGAGGTGCCCGGTCTCGGCCAGGGTCAGGACCGTGCGGATCGTCTCGAGGTCGCGCATCTCGCCGACCAGCACGATGTTCGGGTCCTCGCGCAGCGCGGCCTTGAGCGCGCGCTTGAACGACCCCGTGTGCTCGCCCACCTCGCGCTGCCGGATGAGGCAC
>JACPHL010000070.1 GCA_016188625.1 Candidatus Rokuibacteriota bacterium
CGCGGAGACCATCTGCGTAACCAGCCCGATCCACCCCATGGCCTGCAGCTCGCGGAAGCCCCGCCAGGCGGCGATGAAGACCTCCCCCACCGCCACCGGCGCAACCACGACGTCGGGGAGGCGGTAACCGGTCTGCTCGGCCAGCTCGTAGGCGAGGGTCTTCTTTCCCGCCTGCTTGTAGGGGTTCCGGGAGGCCCCGCAGTCGAAGATCGGGACCTCCTCGATCAGCCGGTCCCAGTGGAAGATCAGGTCGTCGTAGAACCCCTTGTAGAGGATCAGGTCCGAGGCGACCGCGGCCATGTGGGCGAGCTTGGGGGCCGAGGCCTGCTCGTAGCAGAAGATGAAGGCGCGGAGCCCCGCCCGCGCCGAGTAGGCCGCGATGGAGGAGCCGGCGTTCCCGGTGGAGACGACCGAGGTCGCCCGGAAGCCGAACTGGAGCGCTGCGGCCACCGCGCTGGCGGAGGAGCGATCCTTGACGGTCCCGGTCGGGTTCGTCCCCTCGTACTTCAGGAGGAGGCGCCGGACCCCGAGCTCGCGGGCCAGGCGCGGGGCCTCGAGGAGCGGGGTCTCCCCCTCGCCCAGGCTGACGAAGTGGGCCGGGTCGCGGATGGGGAGGACCGGGTGATAGCGCCAGAGGCCGCGGCGGCTGAAGGCGCCGGGCCCGAGCCGCCCGAGGGCATCGAGGTCGTACACCAGCTTGAGGAGCCCGCGGCAGCGGTCGCACTGGAGGCGGTAGGTGAGGGGGAAGCGCGCCCCGCAGTCGATGCAGGCCAGCGCCGTGGCGTAGGAGGGCTCGAGGGCGGCCACGCTCACCCCTTCCCGAACCGGGACGCCACCACGTCGAGGAGCTCCTCCACGCGCCGCTGGCAGGTGTGGTCCCGATAGGCCCGACGCTGGGCGTTCAGGGCGATGGCGGCCGCCTCGTCCGGATGGGCCCGGTAGTAGCCGATCAGGTTCCGGCACTCGGCGGGGCTCCGGTAGGTCACGATCTCTTCCCCCTCCTTGAAGAACTCCCCCAGGTCCGCCTTCCAGTCCACGAGCTGGAAGGCCCGGCTCCCGGCCAGGAAGAAGGTCCGGTCGTTGACCCCCACGATGTCGTTCAGGGGGTGGTGGAGGTTCAGGTTGATCCGGCTCCCGCTGAAGACGCAGAGCAGCGCCCGATCGCTCACGGTGGCCCGCCGGGCGAGCCGCCGGACCGCGGGCGAGGCCGCGCGCTCCCACCCCCGCCCCCAGAGGGCGAGGGGCAGGTCCGCCAGCTCCCGGAAGAACCGCTCGCGGTAGGGGTAGTGGTGGCCGACGAAGCTCACCTCGGCCCCGTAGCGCTCCCGCTCGGCGGGGGTCAGCTCGACCGGTTGGTGGAGCGCGGGGTCGCAGTAGTGGGGGAGATAGTAAAGGGTCCTGAGCCCCGCCAGCTCGAGGGCTCGGATCCCGTAGCGCTCCTTGGAGAGGATCAGGTCGTACGGCTCCAGGCACTCGAAGGGGATCGTCAGCAGCGGGTTGTCGGGAAAGAGATTGATGAGGACGGCCCCGGTCTCGGCCTTGAACCGCTCGAGGAGATCGGGGCCGAGGGTCTCCCCCTTGTAGACCAGGATGACCTCGGGACGCTCCGCCCGGGCGATCCTGGCGAGCCCCCGGAGGATCCACCGGATGTAGAGGGCCTTGACCCCCTTGTTCTTGTACAGCGGGTTCCGGCGGCGGTAGACCACCGCGCGCACGGTCTGGCCGTGGGCCTCGAGCTCCCGCCGGAGGTCCTCGAGCCCGCCGGTCCCGGAGGCGGCCGGTCGGACGAGGAGCCACCTCATGGCCAGCCGGCCTGGTCCCGTTGCGCCCGGACCGCCTTGAGGAAGCTCGCCAGCCGCTCGGCCCGCGCCCCGGGGCTGTAGCGGGCGACCTCGGCGTAGGCGGCATCGGCGAGCTCGCGGACCAGGGCCCGGTCCCGCCGGAGGGTCTCCAGGGCGTCGGCGAGGGCCGCGGGGTCGCCGGGCGGGATGAGCCACCCGGTCTCGCCGTGGACGAGGAGCTCCCGGACCGACGGGAGGTCGGAGGCGACGATGGGGCGACGGTAGGTGAAATACTCGAAGAGCTTCAGGGGCGTCTCGTAGGGGCGCCCGCCTTGGGCGAGGGCCGGCAGGAGGAGGGCGTGGAACGGGGTGACCACCTCGGGGAGCCCGCGCGGGGGGACGAAGCCGTGAAAGCGCGCCCGCTCGGCCACGCCGCACCGCCCGGCCAGCCCCCGGAGGCGCGCCTGATCCTCGACGCTCCCCCCGACCAGATGGAGCTCCACGTCGGGGAGGCGGCCCAGGGCCTCCAGCGCGACCTCGAGGCCCTGCAGCCGATGGAGCTGCCCGGTGTACCCCACCCGGAACGGCTCCGCGCCCGGGCGGTAGGGAGGGGGAGGGGCCGCGGCGGGCGCGGACGGGCAGGCGGGGGGGATCACCTCGATGGGTCCGGGCGGGAGGTAGAGCTCGCGGAGGAGATCGGCCAGGGCGCGCGTGGTCGCGACGATCCCGTCCACCTCGGAGAGGACCCGCCGCTCGAGCTGCCGGACCGGACCGTTCGCCTCTCGGCCCAGGAGCGCGTGGAGGTCGTGCACGTGGAGGGGGCGTTGGCGCCGCCAGGGCTGGAGGGCGGCGGCGAGCTCGAGGGTCGAGGTCAGGACGACATCCACGTCGTCCTGCCGGACGAGCCGTCGGAGGATCCCACGCGCGGCGAGGTGGAAGATGGCGTCCCAGCGCGGGCCGGGGCCCCACCGGAGGCTCGGCAACCCCTGGATGAGGAGCCCCTCGGTGGGCGCGAGCCCGTAGTGGGCGAGGAGCTCCGGGGCGCGGAGCCGGCCCCGGGCCACCAGGAGGTGGACCCGATGCCCGGCCTGGGCGAGGGCGTGGCAGGGTCCTCGGGGAAGTTCGAGGTGAAGCTGTAGGACTTCACGACGCCGCGGGGGTCGAAGCGGACCGTGAGCTGCTTGGTCAGCTCCTGGTCCGTCGTCCGCCGGACGTAGAGCCAGGTCCAGGTCGGATCCCCGTCGTCGATCCCCACCTGGGTCGGCTCGCCGAAGAGCCGGAGGAGGTCGGCCTTGGCGGTCGTCCCGGCCCGGACGGTCTCCGGGGTCGGGGAGGGGAAGTCCCGTCCGAGGGTGAGTGCGGCGCAGGCGCCGAGGGCCAGGGCGAGGACCAGCAGGGCGCACCACCGGGGGAGCATGGTCACCTCCTTGGCCCGCACGGGGCCGATCGGGTCACTCGCGGGGGGTCCCGGTGCGTCGCCAGATGGGGAGGCGGGCCATCCGCTCCGGGAACTCGTCCAGCCGAAGCCGCGCCTGGAGCCAGGCCCGGCCGGTCTCCGAGGGCGGCCGGGCGTTCAGTCGGAGGAACTCCTCCGCCAGGTAGCGGAGCTCGGAGAGGACGGCGTTGATCTCCCGCTCGAACGCCGTCAGGGTCTCCTCCGGGACCGTCCGCCGGAGCTCCAGCCAGAGGCGTCCCGTGACGCCGACGGTGTCCAGGTAGGGGTTCAGGGCGTTGGCCTCGGGCTCGCCCAGGGCGTGGAGCACCAGGTCGTCCACCCACCGCTTGACGATCTGGTGGAGGGACTGGACCAGCAGCTCGACCTCCGGTTCCGTCATGGGGCGAAACGACCGACTCGACGCCGGTCCTCGCGCCTATTGTGCCATTTCTTCGGGCCCCGCGCACCCCCTTCCGCCCACCCCGGCGCGGCGCCGCGGGCGGCTTGACAGCCCGAGGGGGGCGGGCTAGTGTAGGGGCAATCCTGCCCGAGGAGGCGCCCGATGCCCTTCATCGATTGGGAGCAGGTTCCCGCGGAGAAGGTCGCCGAGGGGATCACCCGGAAGATGGTGACGGGCGAGAGGCTGAGTTTCGTGCTCTGGCGGTTCGCCGCCGGCCTCCACGTCCCCGCCCACCGGCACCCCAACGAACAGATCGCCTACATGATCCGCGGGAAGATGGAGTTCCGGCTCGGGGACGAGCGGCGGACCCTGTCGCGGCCCGGGGAGATCCTCCTGGTCCCGGCCAACGTGGAGCACGAGGCCTGGTTCCCCGAGGAGACCGAGGTGGTGGACGTCTTCAGCCCGCCCCGCGAGGATTTCCTGACCGGCCGGGACGACTACCTGAGGCGAGGATAGGTGCCTCGGAGGGGGGCGCTGCCCCCCTTCCGAACCTCCCCCCAAGGTTGCGCGGGCCAAGCCCGCGCTCGGAGCGGACCATCCAATCCGCGAGCCGAGGGTCCAGAGCCTGTGAGGGCACACGTTGCTCGGACGGGCTCCTGGCCAGCTAGATAGTGGCCGCCGACGAGTTCACCCCCGAGGAGCGGACCACCCTCGCCCGGTACTTCACCGATGTCGAGGGACCCGTCTTCGCCCTGGTCAACCTCCCGGAGGTCGTGAAGGGGCTCGCGCTCCCCGAAGTCCCTGCGCCGGCTCTTCCTCGACGAGTTCCTCGATGAAGGCGGGCAGCCCCACGCCGGGACCGAGGTCACGGGGGTCAAGAGGGCCGAGAAGCTCTACGAGCGCGTGTTCTTCGAGTACGGCGACGACTCCGTGGCCCAGCTCGGGGGCGTCCACCTGGCGTGCGAGGGGGCCTCGAACCTCCTCACGAAGGTCCTGGAGTGGGGCCGCCTGATGGCCTACCTCGAGCAGTCCACGCGCTACGTCCCCTACGACGATCGCCCCGGCGGGCGGTGGCGCTACCACCTCCCCGAGGAGCTGGCGGGATCCCCGCTCCTGGGGGGTTACACGGCCGCCCTGGATCACGCCTTCGAGACCTACGCCCGCGCGCTCGGGCCGCTGCAGGAGTACTTCCGGCAGCGCTACCCGAAGGCGCCGGAGGACCCCGACCAGGTCTACCGGATGACGATCCGGGCGAAGGCCCTCGACACCCTCCGGGGCCTCCTGCCGGCGGCGACTGTCTCCAACGTCGGGCTCTACGGCACGGGCCAGGCGTACGAGGCGCTCCTCCTCCGGATGTTCGCCCACCCGCTCGCGGAGGTCCGTGCTTCCGCCCAGCTCATGCTCCGGGAGCTCCGGAAGGTCATCCCGGCCTTCCTCCGCCGCGTGGACCTCCCCGACCGCGGGGGGGCCTGGAGCCGCTACCTGGCCGAGACCCGCGAGGCCACCGAGGCGATCGCCCGGCGGCTGCTCGGGGAGGCCCAACCCGAGGAGCGCCCCGAGGTGGTCCTGACCGAGTACGACCCCGACGGCGAGCTGAGGGTGGTGGCGGCGGCCCTCTACGCGGCCTCGCGCCTCCCCGACGACGCCTTGCTCGAGCGCGCCCGCTGGCTCACGCCCGAGGAGCGGGCCGCGGTCCTCGCCGCCTATGTCGGCCGCCGGACGAACCGCCGGCACAAGCCCGGCCGGGCCTTCGAGCGGACGAGCTATCGCTTCGACGTCCTGACCGACTACGGGGCGTTCCGCGACCTCCAGCGCCACCGCCTGCTCACCCTGGAGTGGCAGCCGCTCTCCTGCCGCCACGGCTACGTGACCCCCGCGGCGGTCGAGGAGGCGGGGCTCCTCGAGGACTGGGCGCGGGTGATGGAGCGCTGCGCCGGCCTCCACGAGGCGATGCTGAAAGCGGGGCTCGGGCCGGTGGCGCAGTACGCGGTCCCGCTGGCCTACCGGATCCGGTTCTACATGCAGATGAACGCCCGCGAGGCGATGCACATCATCGAGCTGCGGACGACGCCGCAGGGCCACCCGACCTACCGCCGCATCTGCCAGGCGATGCACCGGCTGATCCGCGACCAGGCGGGCCACCGGGCGATCGCCGCCGCCATGGGCTTCGCCGACCACTCCGAGGTCGAGCTGGAGCGCCTCGAGGCCGAGCGGGCGGCCGAGCAGCGCCGGCGGGAGCAGGCAGCCCCGTCCGGGCCGTCGTGAGCCGCCGCCGCGGCGCCTCGTCTCAGCCCCCCGCCACCACCAGGCCGTAGAGGCGCGTAGCGTTCTCCGCCAGGATCCCGGCCGCCGCCTCGCGTGCCTCGCCCTCCCCCAGCGCCCCGTCCTTCACGAGGCCTCCGAGCGCCTCGGCGAGCGCCTGGCGCGCCCGGGCGGCGCCGAGGCAGTAGAGCTCGGGGAGGGCGCCGAGGTCGGAGCCGTAGAGGAGCTTCCCCGTCGGCGCCAGGGCGAGGAGCTCGCGGAGGAGGGGGACGAAGGCGGGGCCGAGGATCGGCAGGGCGAGGGAGAGGTCCACGTAGACCCCCGGGTAGACGGCGGCGAGGTAGCCGGCCTCGCGCGTGTAGGGATAGGCCGCGTGGAGGAGGACGAGCCGGACGCCCGCAAAGCGGGGGTCGTCGAGGATCGGCTTGAGGAGGAGCGGGTTCGCCTGGAGGAGGTCGAGGTCGGGGTCGCCGAGGCCGGTGTGGAGCTGGAGGGCCCTCCCGGTCTCGGCCGCCAGCTCCAGGGCGGCTTCGAGGAGGTGATCGAGCAGCCCTTTGGCCGTGAGCCGCCGCCGCGCCGAGGGGTCGCCAGCGAGCAGGCGCGCGTAGTCGGCCTCGGCGGCCTTCCGGTCGCCGAGCTTCACCCCGAGCCCCGAGCGGTAGGCGATGATCGATTTCAGGGCGATGCACTCGCGTGTGGCGGCTTGGACGCCGTCAGCGAACGCCTCCATGAAATCCTTGAAGGGGAGGGCCCTGGCCAGGAGATCCTCGGCGAAAGTCTCCAGGCGGAAGACCTCGAGGACCCGGCAGGGGAGGAGCGCCCGCATCCGCTCAAGCGGCATGGCGCCCGGCGGGTAGGCCGTGTCTACCAGGAGGGCCTCGAGCCGCTCCCGGCCGAAGGCCTCGGCCAGGCGCCGGCTCGCGTCCGGGGTCGCGCGCGCGGCCAGGATCGCCGCGGGCTCGGGGGGGACGCCGAGGAGGCCGCCCAGGTCGCGGAGGGCGCGGCGGTAGTAGAGGGAGGTCGCGAGCTGGGGGGTGAGAGCCCCCGGCCGCGCCTCGGTGAAGAGGTCGGGGAAGGTCTCGGGGGTGAGCGGGGTCGCCTCGCCGAGCGGCGGGTGGCAGTGGCCGTCGATGACCGGGAGGTCGGCGAGGTCGAGCGTCACGGGCCGAGGTGACCGGCGCCGCCCGCCTATTTCTTGGTGGCCTGGGCCTTCCTGGCGGGCGCGGCCTCCGGGCGCTTGGCCTTGGCCGCGGGCTTCTTCTCCGCCAGGACCCGCTTGGCGAGGCTCTCCTTCAGGGCCTCCATGAGGTCGATGACCTGGGCGCGCTGGACCTGGGGGCCGACCGCGGTGACCTCCTTTCCCTCCACCTTCAGGTTGACGAGGTCGAGGACCCGCAGCCGGTACTCGTCCTGGTACTGCTCCGGCCGGAACTCGTCGCTGGCCAGCTCGTCGATGAGCCGGAGCGCCAGCTCCAGCTCCCCCTCCTTGATCTTGGCCGACCCCCCCTTGTCGATCTCGCCGAAGTCCCGGATCTCGTCGGCGAAGTACATGGTGTGGAGCATGAGCCCCCCCTGGGCGGGGCGGATCAGGACCAGGCTCTCCTTGCCGCGCATGACGAACTTGGCGAGGGCGACCCGGTCGGTCTTGGCCAGGGCGTCGGCCAGGAGCCGGTACGCCTTCTCCCCGCCCTTGTCGGGCCCGAGGTAGTAGGTTCGGTCGAAGTAGACCGGGTCCACCTGGGGGAGCGGCACGAACTCGGCGATGTCGATGACCTTGGAGGCCTCGCCCTCGAGCGCCTTCAGCTCCTCGTCGGTGAGCCGCGCGTACTGGTCCTTGGCGAACTCGTAGCCGCGGACGAGCCCGGCCCGGTCCACCACCTCGTTGCAGGTGGGGCAGACCTGCTGCTGCCGGATCCGGGAGCCGCACTTGGCGTGCAGAAGGTTGAAGGAGACGCCGCCCGAGGCGGCGGCCGTGTAGAGCTTGATCGGGATGGAGACCAGGCCGAAGGAGATCGTGCCCGATCCGAGGGAATGGGGCGGCATGGCCGAAGCCCTCCTGTCCGGGATCTCGAATGGTGAATTGCACCTTACCACGAAAGCCCCTATGATTCAAAAAGGCCAGGACATTCAAGATCTTGGGCCGAGATGACGGCCATGACGCCACCGGTTGGGGTATGAGCCAGGATCTCCCCCCGCTGAAGGAGTATCGGGAAAAGCGCGACCCCGAGCGGACGCCGGAGCCGTTCGGCGGCCGCCGCGCGGGGGTGGGGCGCCTCTTCGTCGTCCAGAAGCCCGCCGCCCGCCGCCTCCACTACGACCTGCGCCTGGAGATCGACGGGATCCTGAAGAGCTGGGCCGTCCCCAAGGGCCCCTCGGTCCGGCCGGGCGAGCGGCGGCTCGCCGTCCACGTCGAGGACCACCCGGTTGAGTACGCCGACTTCGAGGGGGTGATCCCCGCGGGGAACTACGGCGCGGGCCCCGTGATCGTCTGGGACCGAGGCTGGTACCGCCCCGTCAAGGATCGGGACCCGCTCGAAGGGCTGGCCCGGGGGAAGCTCGAGGTCGAGCTCATCGGGGTCAAGCTCCGCGGCCGCTGGACCCTCGCCCGGATGGCCGGGAAGGACAAGGAGTGGCTCCTCCTCAAGACGGCCGACGCCTTCGCCGGCGAGGAGGAGCCGACCGAGCGCTACCCGGAGTCGGTCCTCTCGGGGCTGACGGTCGAGGAGCTGCGGGAGGGCGCAGGCCGGCTCGCGACCCTCCGCCAGCGCCTCCGGGCCCTCCGGGCCCCGCCCGGCGAGGTCTTGCCACGCGAGCAGCCGCTCATGCTCGCCTCCCCGGCCGCCCGGCCCTTCTCCGCCGCGGGGTGGCTCTTCGAGATCAAGTACGACGGCGTCCGCGTCCTGGCCTGGCGCGAGGGGGAGCGGGTGGAGCTCTACGGCCGGAGCGGCCAGGCGTTCACGGCCCGCTATCCCGAGGTCGCCCGGGCCCTCGGGGCGCTCCCGGTCGAGCGGTTCGTCCTGGACGGCGAGGTGGTGGCCCTGGACGAGGCCGGACGGCCGAGCTTCCAGCGCCTCCAGGCCCGGATGCACCTCACGAGCCCCCACGACATCGAGCGGGCCCGGGCCACGGTGCCGGTGACCGGGATCTTCTTCGACTGCCTGGCCGTGGAGGGGCGCGACCTCCGCGGCCTCCCCCTCCTGGCCAGGAAGGAGGTCCTCCAGCTCTTCCTCCCGGCCCGCGGGGTGGTCCGCTACGGCGACCACGTCCTCGAGCACGGCGAGGCGTTCTTCGAGGCCGCCTCCACAGAGCGCCTGGAGGGGGTGGTGGCCAAGCAGGTCTCGAGCCGTTACACGGGCGGGCGGACGCGGGAGTGGCTCAAGATCAAGTGCGCGCGCCGGCAGGAGTTCGTTATCGGCGGCTACACCGACCCCCAGGGCTCGCGCGGCTACTTCGGGGCCCTGCACCTCGGGCTCTACGAGGGGGAGCGGCTTGTCTACGTCTCCAAGGTTGGGACGGGGTTCGACGAGGCGGCGCTCAAGGCCGTGTGGGGGAGGCTCGAGCCGCTCCGCCGGCCGGTTTCCCCCTTCGCGGTCGGCTCGCCGGCGGGCCCAGGCCACCACTGGGTGGAGTCGAGGCTGGTCTGCGAGGTGCGCTTCACCGAGTGGACCCGCGACGGCGGGGTCCGCCACCCCGCCTTCCTCGGGCTCCGGGACGACAAGCGGCCCGAGGAGTGCCGCCGCGAGCTGCCTGTTGAATCCCTGGCCTCGCCCTTCCCACCCGAGGAGGCCCGCCGCCCCGAGGTCAGGATCACGAACCCGACCAAGGTCTTCTGGCCCGAGGAGGGGTACACCAAGGCCGACCTGGTCGCCTACTACGAGGCCGTGGCGCCGCGCCTTTTGCCGTACCTCAAGGACCGCCCCCTGGTCCTGACCCGTTACCCCGACGGGATCGCGGGGAAGTCGTTCTTCCAGAAGGACGCCCCCGACTTCGTCCCGGCCTGGGTCCGGACCGAGCGGATCTACTCCAAGGACGCCGGGCGCGAGATCGACTACTTCGTCGTGAACGACCTCGAGACGCTCCGCTACATCGTCAACCTCGGGACGATCCCGCTCCACCTCTGGAGCTCGCGCCTCGGCGCCCTCGACCGCCCCGACTGGCTGGTCCTCGACCTCGACCCCAAGGGCGCCCCGTTCAGCGACGTCGTCCGGGTCGCCCGCCGGCTCCACCGGATCCTGGAGCGGCTCGAGCTGCCCAGCTACGTCAAGACCTCGGGCGCCACCGGGCTCCACATCCTGCTCCCACTCGGGGCCCGCTACAGCCACGAGGAGGCCCGGACCTTCGCCCGGCTCCTGGCGATGCTGGCCGTGGAGGCGGAGCCCGAAATCGCCACGGTGGCCCGGCCGCTCCGGGCCCGGGGCGGGAAGGTCTACATCGACTTCGGCCAGAACGGCCACGGCCGGACGATCGTGGCGCCGTTCTCGGTCCGCCCGCTCCCCGGCGCGCCGGTCTCCTGCCCGCTTCGATGGGGGGAGGTGACAGGCCGCCTGGACCCGGGGCGCTTCACGATCAAGACCGCCCCGGCGCGGCTCGAGAAGCTCGGCGATCCGCTGGCCCCGGTGCTCGAGGGCGCGATCGACATGGCGGCAGCCCTGGCCCGGATCGAGGCGCGGCTCGGCGCCCGGGACGGCCGCGCGAGCCGGGGCGGGGGGGCCGGCGGGGGGGGTCAGGACGTCAGGTAGGC
>JACPHL010000071.1 GCA_016188625.1 Candidatus Rokuibacteriota bacterium
CGGCCGTTTTCCCGCTCGCGCTTGACCCGGGCCAGCCGCTCCTTCTGGACCTGCTCGGTCCGAGGATCCACCGAGTGCAGCTGGAACGCCGGCTCCTCGGGCTCGGCCTCCCGGTACTTGTTCACGCCCACGACGACCCGCTCCCCGCGCTCCTTGGCTATCTGGTAGGCGTAGGCCGCGTCCGCGATCTCGCGCTGGAAGAAGTTCCGCTCGAGCGCGGCCAGCGTCCCGCCCATCTTCTCGACCTGCTCCAGGTACGCCCGGACCTCGCGCTCGATCCGGTCGGTCATCGCCTCGACGAGGTAGGAGCCGCCGAGGGGGTCGATCGAATTCGCCACGCCGGTCTCCTCGAGGAGGATCTGCTGGCTCCTGAGCGCCAGGCGCATCGCCTCCTCCGAGGGGATGGCCAGCGCCTCGTCCCAGCCGTTGGTGTGGAGCGACTGGCAGCCGCCGAGGACCGCGGCCAGGGCCTGGTAGGCGGTGCGGACAACGTTGTTCATCGGCTGGGCCGCGGTGAGGGACGAGCCGGCGGTCTGGCAGTGGAAGCGGAGGCGCATCGACTCGGGGTGCCGGGCCCCGAAGCGCTCGCGCATGATCTGAGCCCAGGCCCGCCGGGCCACCCGGAACTTCGCCACCTCCTCGAAGAAGTCCGAGTGGGAGATGAAGTAGAACGACAGCCGCGGCGCGAATGCATCGACGGCCATCCCGGTCTTCAGGACCTCCTCGACGTAGGCGATCCCCGCGGCCAGGGTGAAGGCGGCCTCCTGGGCCGCCGTCGCGCCGGCCTCCCGGATGTGGTAGCCGGAGATGTTGACGGGGTTGTAGTGGGGGAGGCGCTGGACGCTGTAGACGATCGAGTCCCGGACGGTAGCCGGAGATGTTGACGGGGTTGTAGTGGGGGAGGCGCTGGACGCTGTAGACGATCGAGTCCCGGACGATCCGCATGGAGGGGCGGACCGGGAAGCACCACTCCTTCTGGGCCGTGAACTCCTTGATGATGTCGTTCTGGATCGTCCCGGAGAGCCGCTCCTTCGGGATCCCACATCTCTCGGCCAGGGCGACGTACATGGCCAGGAGGGTCCAGGCCGTCGGGTTGATGGTCATCGAGACGCTGATCGCCCCGAGGTCGATCCCCTCGAACAGCTCCTCCATGTCGGCGAGCGTGTCCACCGCCACCCCCTCGCGGCCGACCTCGCCGAAGGCGCGCGGGTCGTCGGAGTCGTAACCCATCAGGGTCGGCATGTCGAAGTCCACCGAGAGCCCGGTCTGCCCCTGGGCGAGGAGGTAGCGGAAGCGCGCGTTCGTCTCCCGGGCGGTCCCGAACCCGGCGATCTGGCGCATGGTCCACGGCTGGGCGCGGTACATGGTGGGGTAAGGGCCGCGGGTGAAGGGGTAGCGGCCCGGGAAGCCCAGCCTGGTGGCGTAGTCCCACCCCTCGAGATCGGCGGGCGTGTAGAGGCGCTCGACCCCGGCGCCCGAGAGCGTTGTGAACCGCTCCTGGCGTTCCGGGCGCCTGGCCTTGAAGGCGCGAAGCTCCCCCTCCACCCAGGCCGTCTGCTGCTGCCGGATCGTCTCAAGCTCTCTCGGATCGACCATGGGCTATCTCCGCTTTACTTTTGATGTTTACTTCGCCTCACGGAGTGACCGGAAGAGGTCGCGGTTGTCCACGACACGACGGGCCTTGAACTCGGTCCGCTCCAGGCTCCCCGGCGGCATGAGCCGGACCCTGGCCCAGACCCCGATCACGGCCCGGAGCCGTGCCTCGATCTCCTGTCGGAGCGCCTCGAGCCGTTCGCGGCGCCCGGCCGCCTCGGCCTCGAACTCGCGGGTGCACTCGGCCTGGACCACCAGCTCGTCCATCAGCTCCTCGCGCGAGACCACCACCCGGTACTCCTCGCCGACCCCCGCGATCGCCCGCAGGACCTCCTCGATGGCGCTCGGGTAGACGTTCTCCCCCCTCACGATCACCATGTCGTCCACCCGCCCGTAGATCCCCTTCGGGAGGCGCGGGTAGGTCCGCCCGCACTCGCACGGCTCGTCGGTCCAGGTCGCGAGGTCCCCCGACCAGAGCCGGATCATCGGCTGCGAGGTCCGCTCGAGGTGGGTGTAGACCGGCACCCCCTCCTTCCCGTAGGGGACCACCTCCTTCGTCTCGGGGTGGCAGAGCTCGGCGTAGACGATGTCCTGCCAGAGGTGCATCCCGGTCCGGAACTCGCACTCGCCGTTGGTCATCCAGGGGGTCATCTCGGCCATGGAGCCGGTGTCGAGGCAGATGCCGCCGTAGGTCTCCTCGATCAGGCGCTTGGTGGCGGGGATCCCGGCCCCGGGCTCGCCTGAGAAGAAGAGGATCCGGAAGGCGAAGTCGCGCCGGGGATCGACCCCCTCCTGGCGCGCCTTCTCGGCGACGTAGAGGCCGTAGGACGGCGTCCCGTAGAAGACGGTGGGGCGCAGCTCGCGGAGCCAGCGGATCGCCATCAGGGTCTGGCCCGGGACGCCGGCGCCGAAGGGGAAGGCCGTGGCGCCGAGCCGATCGGTCCCGACCAGGGCGCCCCAGCCGCCCATGTAGAGGCTGAAGAAGGAGCCGAGGAAGACCGTGTTGCCGGGGCGGAGGCCGAACCCCCACATGATGCGGGCGTGGGCGTTGGCGATCCGGGCCCAGTCGTCCCGGCTGATGGCAAAGGCGGTCGGCTTGCCGGTGGTCCCCGAGGTCCCGTGGACCCGCGCCACCTCCTCGGGCTTGACGCAGAGGTAGGAGCCGAAGGGCGGGTGGGCCGCCTGGTCCTCGCGCAGCTCCTGCTTGGTGACGATCGGCACCCGCTGGAAGTCGGCCAGGCTCTTGATGTCGCCGGGCTCGAGCCCCGCCGCTTGCCACTTCCGGCGGTAGAACGGGGCGCGCTCCCAGGCCCACCCCATCTGGGCCTGGAGCTTCTCCAGGATCAGCCGCTCGCGCGCCTCGGCCGGCATCGTCTCGAGCTCGGGGAACCAGTAGCGGTTCCGGGGCTCGGGGCGGTAGCGGTCGTCGTAGACGGGGGGCCAGTCCATGGCTAGGCCCCCGCCAGGAACTCCCGGACCGCCTTGGGGAGAGCGGGGTTGGCGCCGAGGAGGATGGTGTAGTGGTTGGTGTCGGGGACGACGACGAGGCGGCTCCGCGGGATGGCGTGGAGTAGGGCCTCGGCCTCTTCCTGGGTCATCAGGCAGTCGGTCGCCCCGAGGATCCCGTCGGGGGCGCGGAGGATGAGGGTGGGGCAGGCGATCCGGTGGTGGTAGGCCCAGAGGCGGACCCGGCTCAGGTTCCAGAGCTCCTCCTCGATCGCGGCCCTCGGGACCTTGGAGCGGACGGTTCCATCCGGGGCGACCTCGGCGTCGTAGGTGTAGTAGCACTCGGCGTACGCGTTCCACCGGCCGGCCATGGGCGGGAGGGCCCTGACCATGGCGAGGTACGCGGCCAGGGAGGGGTAGGCCTGCCCCAGGCGGGCCAGGGCCGGCCGGAGCGACTCCAGCAGCTCGGGGCGGACATCGAAGCCGCCGTCCACCAGGATCAGCTTTTCGACCCGCTCGGGGTGGTGATGGGCGAAGGAGACCGCGATGTGGGCGCCGAGGGAGTGGCCGGCGAGAACCGCCCGCTCGAGCCCCCACGCGCTGAGGAGCCCTGCCAGGTCGGCGGTGTGGTGAGCCAGGCTGTAGCCGCTCGCCGGCTTGTCCGAGTCGCCGCGCCCTCGGAGGTCGTAGGCGAGGAGGCGATGGGCCGGTGAGAGGGCCTCGGCGAGGCTGTCCCAGACGTGGCAGTTCGAGGTGAGGCCGTGGATGCCGACCACGGGCGGCCCTTCGCCAGGCCAGTCCACATAGTGGAGCCGGAGGCCGTCCCCGGTCGCGTACGGCATGGGGCTATTGTAGCGGGGCCGCCCTTGCTTGGGAAGGGGACCGCCGCTAGAATCGAGCGGCCGTGAAGATCGCCAGACGGTTCGTCCTGCCCCGGGTCCTCGCCGCCGCCCGCCGGCTCCAGGATCGGCTGCGGGGACGGATCGTCGTCCGCGGCGGCCCCCGCCGGGTGCGGCTCGTGGCGGGCGCGGACCTCGCCTACCGCGGGGACGGCGCCTGGGCGTGGGCGGCCGTGGCCCTCCTCGCCCTGCCGGGCCTCGAGGTGGTCGAGACCGCCTGGGCCGAGGGGCTGCCACCCTTCCCCTACGTCCCGGGCTTCCTCGCCTTCCGGGAAGG
>JACPHL010000075.1 GCA_016188625.1 Candidatus Rokuibacteriota bacterium
GATCCCGTACCCGTAGCAGATGTGGACCACGGTCCGGCAGGCGAGCTCCTCCACGGCCCGGTTCAGGGCCTCGATCCCCCACTCGGCCACCGCGTCCAGGTAGACATTGAAGGCCGGCTCGTCGAGCTGGATCACGTCCACCCCCAGGGCCGCCAGCTCGCGCGCCTCGGCGTTGATCGCGCCGGCGAACTCCATGGCCAGGCGCGCCCGGTCGCGGTAGTGGGCGTCGTGGAGGGTATCCACGATGGTCATGGGGCCCGGGATCTCGAACTTGAGCTTCCGGGTGGTGTGGGCCCGGGCGAACCGCACCTCGTCGGCGTGGACGGGCCCGCGCCGGGCGATCGGGCCCACCACCGTGGGGACCTCGGCCTGGTAGCGGTCGGCCCGGATCCCGATGGTCACGCGCTTGGAGAAGTCGATCCCCTCGATCTTCTCGAGGAAGCCGTGGACGAAGTGCTGGCGGGTCTGCTCCCCGTCGGTGACGATGTCGATCCTCGCCTCCTCCTGGTCCCGGAGGGCGAGGAGGACGGCGTCGCGCTGGCCCTCCTGGAGGGTCTCCGGGGGGAGCCGCCAGGGGGCCCAGAGGCGGTTCGGCTCGGCGAGCCAGGCGGGCTTGGGGAGGCTCCCGGCGATGGTCGTCAGCAGCATCGGTCCGCTCCTCCGGTCAGGGGATAGGGGGAGGATAGCACACGGGGGGTCGCGGCCGCCACGGGAAATCGGCCGTCTCCCGCGCGGTCTTCCCGGTTGACAAGGGCGGGGGTTTAGGCTATGGTTCGGGGAAATTTCATCCCCGGAGCGCCACCCGAAAGCCGTCATGGGAGAGGTGGACGCTGTCGCGCGACCCCGAGAGGAGGTGGTCCCGGCGGGTCTCTCCTTCGCCCTCATCCGGTGGATCGACGCGGTGAACGACCGGGTCGGCCGCGCCGCGTCCTGGCTCACGCTCCTCATGGTCATCATCACCACCTACGACGTGGTGATGCGCTACCTCTTCCGGACCAGCTTCGTCTTCATCCAGGAGCTGGAGTGGCACCTCTTCGCCATCCTCTTCCTGGTCGTCGCGGGGTACACCCACCTCAAGGGCGACCACGTCCGGGTGGACATCTTCTACGCGAGGATGTCCCCCCGGAAGCGGGCATGGATCGACCTCGTCTGCAGCGTGATCTTCCTCTTCCCCACCGTGTTCCTCCTCGTCTGGACCTCGATCCCGTTCGTCATCAACTCGATCGCCGTCCTCGAGGGCTCGCCCGACCCGGGCGGCATCCCCGGCCGCTTCGTGCTCAAGGCCATGATCCCGTTCGGGTTCGTCCTCGTGGGCCTCCAGGGGATCTCCGAGACGCTGAAGAATCTCCTGCGCCTCGCCGGGAAGGACGTGGTGATCGGGAAGGAGACGCCGAAGTGACGTTCACCGAGCTGCTCCCCGCCATCATGTTCCTCGTCTTCACCATCCTGATCCTGGTGGGCTACCCGATCGCCTTCACCATCGCCGCCACGGCCCTCGGCTTCGGGCTCTACGCCTTCGGCCTGAACTTCTTCAACCTCCTCCCGCTCCGGGTGTGGGGGGTGATGACCAACTTCACCCTGATCGCGGTCCCGCTCTTCGTCTTCATGGGGGTGACGCTCGAACGCTCGGGGATCGCCGAGGACCTTCTCGAGACCATGGGTCTCGTCTTCGGGCGGATCGCCGGGGGGATCGCCGTCTCGGTGGTGATCGTCGGGGCGCTGCTGGCGGCCTCGACCGGGATCGTGGGGGCGACCGTCACCACCATGGGCCTCATCGCGCTCCCCACCATGGTCCGGCGCGGCTATCAGAAGGAACTGGTCTCCGGGGTGATCTGCGCCTCAGGGACGCTCGGCCAGATCATCCCGCCGAGCATCGTCCTTGTCCTCGTCGGGGACATCCTCGGGGTCTCGGTGGGGGACCTCTTCCTCGGGGCCTTCATCCCGGGGGTGACGCTGGCGATCCTCTACACGCTCTACGTCCTGATCGTCAGCTTCCTCCGCCCGGACCTGGCCCCGCCGATCCCCCGCGAGGAACGGGCGGGGGTCTCCTCGCGCGAGCTGACCCTGCGCGTCTTGAAGGTCCTCGTCCCCCCGCTGGCCCTCATGGTCGCGGTCCTCGGCTCGATCTTCTTCGGGATCGCCGCCCCCACCGAGGCGGCGGCCATGGGCGCCAGCGGCGCCCTGACCCTGACCCTCGTGTACCGGAAGTTCAGCTGGACGATGCTCCAGCAGACGATGCAGACGACGGCCCGCCTCACGAGCCTGGTCTTCATCATCCTGGTCGGCGCGACGGCCTTCGGCCTGGCCTTTCGCGGCATGGGCGGCGACACCCTCATCCGGAACTTCATCGAGCACCTGGCGTTGCCGCCCATGGTGGTCTTCGCCAGCGTGATGGGCCTGGTCTTCGTCCTCGGCTTCTTCCTGGACTACATCGAGATCGCCTTCATCCACCTCCCCATCCTGGCCCCGATCCTGACCTCCATGGGGTTCGACCCGATCTGGTACGGGGTCGTCCTGGGCGTGAACCTCCAGACCTCCTTCCTGACCCCGCCCTTCGGCTACGCCCTCTTCTACCTCCGGGGCGTGGCCCCGCCGGACGTCACCACCGGGCACATCTACCGCGGGATCATCCCCTTCGTGGTGCTGCAGCTCATCGGGCTGACGCTGGTGGTCCTCTTCCCCGCCATGGCCACCTGGCTGCCCCGGGCCGTCTTCAGGTGATCGGCCGAAAAAAAGGCGACGGGGCCACCGCCCCGCCGCCTGGCGATCTGGCCGCTCGCCGTTAGAGGGCGATATACCGCTGGTACGGATCCTCCGACACCTTGTCCCAGGCGTTGTAGACAGCCTTGAACTTCTTGAAGCCGTCATGGACCTTCCGCGTCATGGCGTCCTTGGCGGCCTCCTCCTCGAGGGTATCGTCGGCGAGC
>JACPHL010000087.1 GCA_016188625.1 Candidatus Rokuibacteriota bacterium
CACCACTCGATCAAGTTGACCGTGGACACCTACGGCCACCTGATTCCGGGGGCCAACCGGCAGGCCGTGGACCGGCTCGACGATGCGACCGGACGCAACCTCTACGCAACCGCTCCGACCCAGGCGGAGCACTCCGTCAAGTAATCCCGTCACTTCCGCCCACCCGGCGACGATCTGCTATAATGCCCCCGATCCGGAACCCCCTGGCCCATCCACCGCGCGACGGGAGAGCCCCATGGACGTCTCGACCCTCATCATGGTGACGCTGGCCGCGGCCGCGACCCTGGCGGCGTACCTCCGGGATCCCGGTCTGCCGCTCCTCGGGCTCAAGACCGGGCTCCAGCTCTTCTGGTTCATCTTCCCCCGACTCCTCGCCGCCCTGATCCTGACCGGTATGCTCCAGGTGTTAGTCTCGCCGGAGCTGGTGAGCCGCTGGCTCGGCCGCGAGGCCGGCGTCCGCGGGATCCTCCTCGGGTTCGTGGCGGGGATCCTGACCCCCGGCGGGCCCATGGTGAGCTTCCCGATCGTGGCGGTCTTCTACCAGTCCGGGGCCGCCCTCTCCGCGCTGGTGGCCTACGTGACGAGCTGGTCGCTCTTCGGCTTCCAGCGGGTGCTGGTGTGGGAGCTCCCCTTCATGGGCGGGCCCTTCGTCCTGGCGCGAGTCCTCCCCACCCTCGCGGTCCCCATCCTGGCCGGCCTCCTGGTGAGGCTGGTCTACCACGAGTAGGGCGGTGGCCTTCGACGACCTCCACGAGCTCATGGCGCACCTCGAAACGCGGGGCCAGCTCCGCCGGATCAGCGTCCCGGTCCGGCGGGAGCTGGAGATCGCCGAGATCGCCGACCGGGTGGTCAAGGGCCCGGCCGCGGGGAACCTCGCCCTCCTCTTCGAGCGGGTGGAGGGGTGCTCGATGCCGCTCCTCATCAACACCTTCGGGACCGCCCAGCGGACGGCCTGGGCCCTGGGCGTGGAGGAGCTGGACGAGCTGGGGGCCCGGGTCGCCAAGCTGCTTGACCTCCGGATGCCCGGCTCACTCTTCGACAAGTTCCGGAAGCTCGGCGACCTCTTCGGGGTGGCCAAGGCGGGGCCCAAGCTCGTCCGCTCGGCCCCCTGCCAGGAGGTGGTGGAGACCGAGCGCCCCTCGCTCGAGGGGCTCCCGATCCTCTGGTGCTGGCCGCAGGACGCGGGCTACTACATCACCTTCCCGCTCGTCATCACCCGCGCCCCCGAGACCGGCCAGCGCAACGTGGGGACCTACCGTCTCCAGGTCTTCGACGACCGGACCCTCGGGATGCACTGGCAGACCCACAAGGGCGGGGCCGAGCACGAGCGCGAGGCCCGGCGCCTGGGCCGGGAGCGGATCGAGGTCGCCATCGCCCTCGGGGCGGACCCCGCGCTGATGTACGCCGGGACGGCGCCGCTCCCGCCGGGGGTGGACGAGGTGGTCTTCGCGGGCTGGCTCCGGGGGAAGGGGGTGGAGCTGGTCAAGGCGAAGAGCGTGGACCTGTAGGTCCCCGCCCGCGCCGAGATCGTGCTGGAGGGGTACGTGGACCCGGCCGAGCAGCGGATCGAAGGCCCCTTCGGCGACCACACCGGCTACTACTCCCTGCCCGTCGAGTACCCGGTCTTCCACCTGACCGCGGTGACCCGCCGCCGCGAGCCGCTCTACCCCACCATCATCGTGGGCCGGCCGCCCATGGAGGACTACTGGCTCGGGAAGGCGACCGAGCGGCTCTTCCTCCCCATCATCCGGATGGTCCTCCCCGAGGTCGTGGACATGAACATGCCCGCGGAGGGGGTCTTCCACAACCTGGTGATCGTCGCGGTGCGGAAGCGCTACCCCGGCCAGGTGCGGAAGGTGATGTACGGGCTCTGGGGGCTCGGGCTCCTGATGCTCGCGAAGAACATCCTGGTGGTGGACGAGTGGGTGAACGTCCACGACCTCTCCGAGGTCACCTGGCGGGTCACCAACAACATCGACCCGGCCCGGGACCTCGTGCTCGTCGAGGGGCCGATGGACGACCTCGACCACGCCGCGCTCCGGCACCGATACGGCGGCAAGCTCGGGATCGACGCCACCGAGAAGCGCGCGCCGCTGGATCAGGTGGGCCAGTCCTGGCCGGAGGAGATCCGCATGTCCGAGGAGATCCGGCGCCGCGTCACCGAGCGCTGGCGCGAGTACGGCCTCGGCTAACCCCTGGGCGACGCGCGCCCCCCGATGGGCAAGCCCCGCCACTTCCTCGAGGCGATCAAGGTCGAGCACACCGTCTTCGCCCTCCCCTTCGCCTACATCGGGATGGTCCTCGCGGCCGGGGGGTGGCCGGGGTGGCGGATCTTCTTCTGGATCACCGTCGCCATGGTCGCGGCCCGGACCCTGGCGATGAGCGCGAACCGCCTGGTGGACCGCCACCTCGACGCCCGGAACCCGCGCACCGCCGGCCGCCACCTCCCCCGCGGGCTCCTGGCCGCGCGCGACCTCCTCCTCGCCGCCGCGGGCTCGGCGGCCCTCCTCCTCGTCGCCGCCTGGCGGCTCAACCCCCTCTGCCTGGCCCTGGCGCCGGTCGCCATCCTCTTCCTGGTCGGGTACTCCTACACCAAGTTCTTCACCTGGACCTCCCACTGGATCCTGGGGCTCACCGACGGTGCCGCCGCGGCCGGGGCGTGGATCGCGGTCCGGGGACGGCTCGACCCGCCGGCGCTCCTGCTCTGGCTCGCGGTCACGGTCTGGATCGCCGGCTTCGACCTCCTCTACGCCTGCCAGGACGTCGAGTTCGACCGTCGGGAGCGCCTCCACGCCGTCCCGGCCCGCTTCGGGGTGGCGACCGCCCTCCGCTGGGCGCGCTACTGCCACCTCCTGACCGCGGCCGCCCTGGCCGCCGTCGGCTGGGTCATGGGGCTGGGGATCGGCTACTGGCTCGGGTGGCTCGCCGTGGTGGGGCTCCTGGTCTACGAGCACTCCCTGATCTCCCCCGATGACCTCTCCCGGCTCGACGTCGCCTTCTTCAACATTAACGGCTACATCAGCCTGATCACCTTCGCCGCCACGCTCGTGGGGCTCTACTTCTGAGCGACGCGCGGCTCGGCCAGGGGCGCGACAAGGCCCGGGAGGTCCGGGCCATGTTCGGCCGGATCGCCCACCGCTACGACCTGATGAACGCCCTGATGACCGGGGGGCGGCACCAGGCGTGGCGGCGGGTCGCGGCGCGCTTGGCCTGCGCGGAGTCCGGGCTCCTGGCCCTCGACGTGGCCACCGGGACGGCCGACCTCGCCCTCGCCCTCGTCGAGACCGGCCGGGCGCGCGCCGTGGTGGGGCTCGACTTCGTCGAGCCGATGCTGGGGCTGGCGCAGGCCAAGCTCGCCCGCCGGGCGGCCGGGACCCGCGTCCGGCTCGTGGCCGGCGACGCCTTGGCCCTGCCGTTCCCCGAGGGGACCTTCGGGTGCGTCGCCTCGGCGTTCCTCCTCCGGAACCTCGCCGACCTCCGGGCGGGCCTGGCCGAGATGCGCCGGGTGACGGCGCCCGGCGGCCGGGTGGTCGCCCTCGAGATCGCCCAGCCAACCCTCCCGGGGTTCCGCGCGCTCTTCCGGGCCTACTTCCACCGCGTCGTCCCCTGGCTCGGAGGCCTGATCAGCGGGGACCGGGACGCCTACACCTACCTCCCCCGCTCGGTCGAGGACTTCCTCCCTCCCGAGGGCCTGGCGGCGCTGATGCGCGAGGTGGGACTCCGGGAGGTCGGCGTCCGGCGGCTCGGGCTCGGCACGGTCACGATCCACGTGGGGGTCGCCTGACAAACTCGGAGGGCGGCGAGCGACACGTCCCCGGCCGCGCCCGGCGCTGGGGTCCGGGCTTGACACCCGTGGGGATTTTTCCCAAGGTGCAGACATGGCCGCCCCCTACCGCCTCGAGCCGAGGCCCGGCCGGATCAGCCCGCGGCTGATCCTCCGGCTCCAGCGCTACCGGGACCTCTCCCAGGTCCCGCCCCCCATCGTGGAGGTCGCCGAGGCGATGGCCCGGCTCGCCGAGCGGCTGGTGGAGCCGCGCGCCCTCGTCCTCCCGGTCCCCATCGCGGCCGTCGAGGCCGAGGAGGTCCGGCTCGCGGACGGACCGACCTTCCACAGCCGGGCCCTGGCCTCGATGCTCCGCTCCTCGGAGCAGGCCGTCCTCTTCCTCCTGACCCTCGGGCCCCGCCTCGAGGCCGAGGTCAGCGCCCGCTCCGAGGCCAAGGAGCTCCTGGAGGCGGTCCTGCTCGATACCGCGGGGTGGGTGGCGATCGAAGGGGGGGTGCGGGCGCTCCGCGCCCATCTGCGGGAGTGCTGGCGGGCCGCCGGTCGGGGCGTGACCCACCGCCTGGCGCCGGGCTATCTCGACTGGCCCCTCGCGGAGCAGGCGCTCCTGTTCCGGCGCTTCGGGGGCGCCAACGACCTCGTCCGGCTGACCGGGAGCGGCGTCATGGTGCCACTCAAGTCGATCTCGGGCCTCTACGGCGTCTTCCCGCTCGGCGACTGCCCCCGGCCGGGGCGCTGACGGCCTACCGGCCCCCCCTCACCGGAACGCGACCCGCCGGCGGCGGGGCCTCTCGACCTGCTGCCCCTCCTCCACGGGCAGGAAGTGGCGGACCGTGAAGCCGCAGCGCGCGCACCGCCGGTAGTAGAAGCGCCTGCCCCGGTCCTCGTGGATGCCCCCCACCCGCTCCATCCGGCTCCCGCAGCACGGGCCGGGGCGGGTCGGGGAGACCAGGGCGGCGCGCTCGGCGACCGCTCGCTTCGCGTCGTCGTAAATCACCGTCAGCGGCATCGTCGGCTCTCCTTTCGCGACACGGGATGTCGGGACCGCTTACCCTTTTAGACGGGGGAGCCACGCGAAGGGTTCGCGGACGCCTGGCGGGGCCCCGGACCGGGTGCTAGGATGGGGGGCGTGCTGATCTTCCTGACCGGGGGGACCGGCTTCGTCGGCCGGGCGGTCGCGCGGGCGGTCCGGGCTCGCGGCCATCGGTTGCGCTGCCTGGTGCGCCCGGGCTCGGAGGGGCGATCCGCCGGCGACCCCGGGGTCGAGCAGGTCCCGGGGGACGTGACCCGGCCCGAGGGGTGGGCCGCTTCGGTCAGGGGGGCCGACGCCGTCATCCATCTGGTCGGCATCATCCGCGAGGTCCCCCGCCGGGGGGTCACCTTCGAGCGGCTCCACGCCGAGGCCACGGTCCACGCGGTCGAGGCGGCCCGCCGGGCCGGGGTCGGCCGCTACCTCCAGATGAGCGCCCTCGGGGTCCGTCCCGGAGCGCGCGCGCGCTACCACCAGACCAAATGGCGGGGCGAGGAGGCGGTCCGGGGGAGCGGGCTCGGGTGGACCATTTTCCGCCCCTCGGTAATTTTCGGCCCCGGCGACGGGTTCGTCTCGCTCCTCGCCAGGCTGGTCCGCTTCTTCCCCGTGGTCCCGGTCGTCGGGGACGGCCAGAACCGCCTCCAGCCGGTGGCGGTCGAGCACGTCGCGGAGGGGTTCGCCCGGGCCCTCGAGGCCCCCGCGGCGGTCGGGCAGACCTACGAGGTCGGGGGGCCCCGGGCCTATACCTTTGACGAGCTGCTCGACCTGGTCGGCCTGGCCCTGGGCCGGCGGCGGGTCCCGAAGCTCCACCACCCGCTCGGGCTCATGGCCCCGCTGGTGCGGCTCCTCGAGCCCATCCCGGCCTTCCCCCTCACCTCGGACCAGCTCCTCATGCTCCAGGAGGACAACACCTGCGATCCCGGCCCGTTCTACCGGGCCTTCGGCCTCGAGCCCCTGGATTTCCTCGACGGCATCCGCCGTTACCTGGGCCCCAAAACCGCTTGACAAACCCCGCCCGATCCCGTATTTTTGGCGCCACCACGCATCTTGTCAGACCAATTTCCGCGGGCCGAAACACCGAAAGGAGGGGTTCTATGAAGGAAGCCACAAAGTCCCCGGCCGAGGTCACGCCTCAGGCCCAGCCTGCCCCCCGGAACGAGTCGCGGCGGGGCTTTCTGAAGACCGCCGCCGTGGCGGCCACGGCCGCCGGCGCGGCGACCCTCAGCTTCCCGATGGTATCCAGGGCCCAGACCACCGTCCTGAAGATGCAGGGTTCCTGGGGCAAGGCCGACGTCTTCAACGAGTTCGCCGAGGACTATGTCAAGCGCGTCAACGAGATGGCCGGCGGGCGGCTCCGGATCGACTACCTGGTCGGCGGCTCCGTCGTCCACCCCTTCCAGGTCTTCGACGCGGTCCATGGCGGCCAGCTCGACGCCGCCCACACGGTGACCGTGTACTGGTACGGCAAGCACAAGGCCGCCTCGCTCTTCGGCACCGGACCCGTGTTCGGCTTCAACGCCAACGAAGGCCTCGGCTGGATCCACAACGGCGGCGGCCGTGAGCTGTTCGACGAGCTCCAGACGAAGATCATGAAGGTCGACATCATCAGCTTCTTCGCCATGCCGATGCCGACCCAGCCGCTCGGCTGGTTCAAGAAGCCCGTCAAGAGCATGGCCGACCTGAAGGGGCTGAAGTACCGCACGGTGGGTCTGGCGGCCGACCTGTTCCAGGCCATGGGCCTCAGGGTCACGCAGCTTCCGGGCGGCGAGATCGTGCCGGCCCTGGACCGCGGCGTGATCGAGGCTGCGGAATTCAACAACGCCTCCTCCGACCGCC
>JACPHL010000092.1 GCA_016188625.1 Candidatus Rokuibacteriota bacterium
CGGCTAGACGACCCGGTAGGCCAGCGGAGGCTCGACCCCGGTGAGGTCGAGCTCGTCGAGGGCGCGCACGGTCTCCACGCCCCGCTCCACCTGCTGCTGGACCGAGGCGAGATCCTCCTCGGGCACCGGGAGCGCGGCCAGCTCCCCGGCGACGCGCCTCAGAGTCTCGGGCTCCACCGCCATGTCATCCCTCCTCATGGTTTACCCGTCGGCTTTCAAAGTGCGCCTACTATACCAAGCAGGCGCCGGGGCTGTCGAGCCCGCGGGCCCATTGGCCGGGACGGTCTTTGCAGGAGGCCGACTCCGTGAGATGATAGTGACGAGTATCCGACTCCATGCGGGGAGAGGTGCCGAGCATGACCCCTGAACGCGCTGCCGAGACGAGCCCTGACCTGAGGGCGTACCTGGAGCCGGGGACCTTCGTGGACAGCGACCACCCCGATGTCCGCGCCTTTGCCCGGACCGCCGCCGCGGTCGCCGCCGACGACACCCAGAAGGCGGTTCGGCTCTACTACGCGGTCCGCGACGGGATCCCGTACGACGCCTACTACGTCGGCGAGGAGCCGAGGTTCTTTCGGGCCAGCGACTGCCTCAGGGCGGGGCGCGGCTTCTGCATCCCCAAGGCGGCCCTCCTGGCCGCGGCCGGTCGCGCCGTGGGGATCCCGACGCGGGTCGGCTACGCCGACGTCCGCAACCACCTGACCACCAGGAAGCTGCTCGAGCTGGTCGGCGGCGACCTCTTCACCTGGCACGGGCTGACGGAGTTCTACCTGGACGGGCGCTGGGTCAAGGCGACGCCGGCCTTCAACCTGAGCCTGTGCGAGCGGTTCGGCGTGCATCCGCTGGAGTTCGACGGCCGTCACGACTCACTCTTCCACGAGTACGACCGCGCGGGACGCCGACACATGGAGTACGTCACCCAGCGCGGGCACTACGCCGACGTCCCGTACGAGACGATCGTCGCCCAGTTTCGGGAGGCGCACCCCAGGTGGCTCGCGCTCGGCGGCCACGGACGGCGGGACGAGTTTGCGGCGGAGGCGGCGGCCGAAGCTGGATAGCCCCCGCGTGCGGGCGTCCGGGTAACGTTGTGCGCTCGCGCGCTCTGAACCCTACGGGCTCCCGACCTCGGCACGCGGAGGGAGGGGGGCAGCGCCCCCCTCCGAGGGACCTAGAATGCGGGGGATGGGCAAGGTCGAGATCACCTTCCTCCCCGCCGGCCGCGCCGTCCCCGTCGAGCCCGGGACCGCGATCCTCAAGGCGGCCCACGCCCACGGGGTCGAGATCACCGCCACCTGCGGCGGCCGAGGGCGCTGCACCTCCTGCCGGGTCAAGTTCGTCGCCGGGCCGGTCCCGCCGCCCACGATCATGGATCAGCTCCAGCTCGGCGACGACCTGCTCCGCGAGGGGTACCGCCTGGCCTGCCAGACGCCCGCCACCGAGGCGATCACGGTCCAGGTGGCCCCGCCCCTCGACGAGAGCGCCTTCCAGATCCTGGGGGCCGACCGCGACCTCAGCTACCTCGGGGGCGTGGAGATGGACGCGGGCGTCCGGAAGCGGTGCGTCCGGGTCGCCCCGCCCAGCGAGGAGCACCACCAGACCTCCGACCTCGAGGAGCTCTGCCGGGCGGCGGGTGGCAGGGCGGAGGAGGTCCCGCTCGAGATCGTCCGCGACCTGCCGGGGATCCTCCGGGCGGCCAAGGGCGAGGTGACGGTGGCGAGCTTCGGCGAGGCGCTCCTGGCGGTGGAGCCCGGGGACACCTCCGCCATGGCCTTCGGGCTCGCCATCGACGTCGGGACCACCAGCGTCGTGACGACCCTGCTGGAGCTGGCCTCGGGCGAGCAGCTCGCCTCGGTCTCCAGCCTGAACCCCCAGGCCGTCTTCGGCGGGGACCTCATGTCCCGGATCGCCTTCGCCCAGTTCAACCCGCCGAACCTCCGCAAGCTCCAGTCCCGGATCCTCGGGCTCCTCAACGAGCAGATCGACGAGGTCCTGCGCCGCTCCGGGGTCCTGGGCAAGTGGGTGTACAAGGTCGTGGTCGTGGGGAACACCTCGATGCACCACGTCCTGCTCGGGATCGACCCGAGCTACGTGGGGCTGGCCCCCTACGCCCCGGTCCTCCGCCACCCCGTGGTCCTCCCCGCGCGCGCCCTCCGCCTCAAGGTCAACCCCGGGGCGCGCGTCTGCCTCCTCCCCATCGTCGCCGGCTTCGTCGGCGCCGACGCCGTCGCCGTGGCGCTGGCCACGCGGATCTACGAGAGCCCGACCCTCAAGGTCGCCGTGGACATCGGGACCAACGGCGAGGTCCTGCTCGGCTCGCGGGAGCGGCTCATGGCCTGCTCGGCGCCGGCCGGCCCGGCCTTCGAGGGGGCCCAGATCCGCCACGGGATGCGGGCGGCCGGGGGGGCGATCGACAAGGTGTGGCTCGACGACGGCCGCCTCCGCTACCACGTCCTCGGCGAGGGGCCGCCCCAGGGGATCTGCGGCTCGGGGCTCCTGGACGCGGTGGCCTGCCTCCTGGACTCCGGGGTCCTGGACTGGCTCGGCCTGATCCAGGTCGAGGCGCGCGACCGGCTCCCCGCGGGGCTCCGCGACCGGGTCGAGTGGAGGGGCGAGGAGCGCGTGGTGGTCCTGGTGCCGAAGGCCGAGAGCGGGCGGGGCGAGGAGCTCCTCCTGACCCAGGACGACATCCGGCAGGTCCAGCTCGCCAAGGGCGCCATCGCCAGCGGGATCCGCATGCTCCAGAAGATCATGGCGGTCCCCGACGCGGCGATCGACGAGCTGCTCCTGGCCGGGGGGTTCGGGAACTACCTTTCCATCCAGAGCGCGATCCGGATCGGCCTCATCCCCCCCCTGCCCCCCGAGCGGGTCCGCTACGTCGGCAACGCCGCCGCCCTCGGGGCCCAGCTCGCCCTGGTCTCCGAGGCCGAGCGGGAGCGGGCCGAGGCGATCGCCGGCAGGATCGAGCACGTCGCCCTCGCCACCCACCCGGACTTCCAGGACATCTTCGTCGAGGCGATGAACTTCCCCCAGGAGTAGGTGCCTCGGAGGGGGGCGCTGCCCCCCTTCCGAGCCTCCCCCCAAGGGTGCGCGGGCCAAGCCCGCGCTCGGAGCGGACCACCATCCGCGAGATACTCGAAGGGGGGCTCCACCCCCCTCCGAGCCTCCCCCCAGGGGTTGCGCCGGCAAAGCCGGCGCTCGAAGCGAACCATCCATACGCGAGGCGAGGAGCCAGAGGCCGCGAGCGCACAGCGGTGCTCGGACGGGCTACGGCCAGCGGGCCGCCCCGATGTCCGCGATTGACACCCTTCCCGTTCCCATAGTATGGTCCCGATGGCAACCGAGGGCAGACCCGCCCGGAACGGGGTCTTCGCGCTGACCGAATAGGGGACCGGGATGACAGACAAAGCCCTGCCGCTCCTCCCCACCACCGTGGTGGGGAGCGCCCCCCTGCCGAGCTGGCTCTGGCTGGCCCGGGAGGCGATGTCTGCGGGCCGCCTGGGGACCGCCGAGGTCCGCGAGGTGATCGAGGACGCGACCCGCGTCGCCCTCTGGGACCAGGTGGAGGCCGGGGTGGACGTCCTCACCACGGGCGAGATGCCGCGGGTCCGGTTCATCCGGAGCTTCTACAACCACCTGACCGGCCTCCGGCGGATCGACCCGCCCCGGCAGGTCGGCGCGCCCCACTACGACAGCTACTCGAGCTTCGAGCCCACGGAGCGGATCGCCGCGCCCGACGGGCTCGGGGTCGTCGAGGAGTGGCGCCTGGCCCGTCGGTTGACCGACCGCCCCCTCAAGGCAACCTGTCCCGGCCCCTACACCCTCCTGGTCCCGATGCGGGCTGGCGGGCCCTATATGGACCGGGACAGCCTCGTCGCCGACCTCACCGCCATCGTCAACCGGGAGCTCCGGGCCCTGGCCGAGGCCGGGGCCGAGATGATCCAGATCGACGAGCCCAACTTCGTCATCCTCGGCGGGGAGGCCCGGCGCCTGGTGGAGATCTTCAACGCCACCGTGGACGGCGTCCGGAGCCGGATCACCCTCCACGTCTGTTTCGGCAACCTCCACGGCCGCCCCTTCGCCACGACCCGGGGCTACCGGCCCCTCTTCCCCCACCTGCTCGACGCCCGCTGCGACCAGTTCCTCTTCGAGTACGCCAACCGCGAGATGGCCGAGCTCGAGCTCTTCAAGGAGTACCCGCCGAACCGCGAGGTCGGGGTCGGCGTCGTGGACGTGAAGGCCTACCAGGTCGAGGGTCCCGAGGAGGTGGCCAGGCGGATCCGCCTGGCGCTCCAGTGGATCCCCGCCGAGCGGCTCTGGGTCAGCCCCGACTGCGGCTTCTGGGAGGCCCCCCGCCACGTCGCCGTCGGCAAGATGCGGGCGATGGTGGCCGGGACGCGCTCCGTCCGGGAGGAGCTCGGCGCGC